>JANOGQ010000043.1:0-2289 GCA_031406105.1 Lysobacterales bacterium
CGTGTAACCCCGCGCACCAATCACCACCACCTCGATAATCACGCTGGCGCATCTCCAGCTGCTCTCTCCAGCCAACTCTCGGATCGCCCGAAGCTGTCTTCCCGGCAACGCCAAATCTGGTCCGGGTCTTGTAAGCCTTTACTGAAAGCGACCCATCCACCTTGCGTAAAGCTGACATTGGCCTGTTCGTAATACCATTGAGTTATCGGATTGCCGATCCGGGAACGCCAGTAAAACTCCGGGCAGCGCTGCACCAACGCCTGCCAGACCGCCGCGCCCAATCCTGCTCCTTGTGCTTCCGGTGTGACAGCAAATTTGTCCAGGTAGGGCAAGCCATCTACGCCCTTAAGGACAATGGCCATGGCTCCAAAGGATTCGCTGACCAACACAAAATCAAAAGGCAACTCCTGCAGATAACCGGGCTTCAATTTTCGCGAAAAACTCTGCTCCAGCAAGGCCACAGCTTGCGGTCTGCTTTCATTATCGAAATCATCCAGCTCGATTATTCGCTCACCTTTGCGAATCAGGGTGCCAGCGCCACGGTGTGTGAATAACTCCTTCGCGAGATTCTCAACCGAGGTGATTGAAACCGAAGCTGAATCAGGCAGCTTTCCCAGAATTTGCGCGATCTGTTCCAGCTTGAGCTGCATTCCCCCATGAACCCAAGGCTGACTGACCAGGTATTCATAGTCGGTTTTGAGACTGATTGCTGATATAACTCGACCCGACTCGTCCAGCAAGCCCCCGGTGCTGGTCAGGAAAATGATCTTCTGCGGTTTGATTGCCCAAATCAGTTCTCGTGCTGCAATGTCTGCATTGATGTTCATGACCTGCCCGGTAGAGCTTTCGCCGAGGCAGGCAACGACCGGAAGCATGCCTTGGTTGATGGCTTCCCGAATTGCTTCCAGGTCAATTCTGCGAATTTCACCCACCAGGCCAAGCTTTTCCTTATCCAGGTAGTCGCATTCAAAAACCCCGTGCAAAATCCCCTCGGCCCGCACGCCCTGCGCCTCAAGTGCTGCCACTATCTGCCGGTTGGCACGATAGATAACCGGCCGGGCAATTGCCATGACTTCGGGGGTAGTGACACGCAAGCCATCGTGTTTTTCGGTAGCTATCGCAGCCTTGGCCAAAGCTTTGTCCAGTTGCAAACCAGCGCCATGAGCGATGATCGGCATCAGACCCAGATTGCGCAGAAAGGCCAGCGCAGCTGCCAACTGATCGAGCTGCTCTTCGATGATCGCTCCACCCACTTTCACCACCGCAAACTCCATGCGGTCTTCCTTGTCATATTGTGAAAGGTAGTAGCGAGCCTCGCGGCTGTTGGCGAGTTGAGTCAAAACCTGCTTGACAGTGTTCCTGATATCAACCATCTGACTTTACCAATTCTCCGTAACGTTTGAATGCCAGCTCCAGCTGGCCCAGGGCCACCCATTCATCCGTCTGGTGGGCCTCGCTGATCCGTCCTGGCCCCATTACCAAAGCTGACTTGCCCGCTGAAGAAAACAGCGAAGCCTCGGTCCAGAAATCGACATCCGCTGCCGGATTCATGTGATGCCGGCAACAAAATTGTTCTGCTGCTGCAGAATTCATGCCCGAAGCTGGCAGTGGCTCACCAGCAAAGGCTACTTCCCATTCAACCCGATCCGGGGCTGGACTGCAGGCTTTCACTTCGCTTAGAAACTGCTCGTTGGATTCACCTGGTTTCAACCGCGCACTCCAGTGCACAAAGGCCTCACCGGCAATCACATTGCTCTTGCTGCCGCCGTTGACAATACCGATATTCATGCAGCTACCGGGGTCTGCGTCGCTGGTCTTTTTCTGTCGCGCCAATTGCAGGGCTGCAGCTGCCCATCTGGCCATCATATGAGTGGCGCTATCGTCCAAAGCCCTGGCTGCGGAGGAGTGTCCCGGAATGCCGTGAAAGCCGGTTTTAACGGATAAAAACCCTCGGTGGCCGAGCACAGGTTGGCACTCAGTGGGCTCCGCGACGATGATCTGAGTGAAGGGCTCGGCCAGCCCTGCTTCGATGAAGCGGCTGATACAACAACCACCCGCTCCTTCTTCATCGGTGGTGAACAACATGGCCATGTGAGCAGGCGACTGGGCGGCGATTTCAAGCAACACAGCAGCAGCGCCTTTTATATCGCAACTGCCGCGACCATAAGCCAGGCCATCCTGAACGACCAACTGATACGGATCGTTGGCCCAACCTTGGCCAGCTGGAACAGTGTCCAGGTGAACATTGAACAGGATTTTGGGTCGGCCGCGCAGCGCCAGCCAGCTGAT
>JANOGQ010000044.1:0-5014 GCA_031406105.1 Lysobacterales bacterium
CGTTCGTGTTGGATTGGACCTTCGGAAGGGTTATCGCTGTCTATCCTCAGCCGAACGATGCCAGTGAAACAGCCGGAAGTCAATTCGGCCAAGGCAGGAAACAGCGTGCCGGTGAAATTCAGGCTGGCGAGCGATTTCGGGCTGGATATCATCGTGGACGGTTATCCGAGATCGCAGGAGATCGATTGCGAGTCAGGTGAACCTGCCGCTGGCAGTGAACCCGCCATGACGGCGGGAGGCAGCAGCCTCACGTACGATAGCGAAGCCGATCAGTACATCTACGTGTGGCAGACCGACAAAGTCTGGAAAGGCACCTGTCGGCGCCTGGACATATTCCTGAAGGACGGCACCCACCACTATGCCAACTTCGAGTTCAAGTAGGCTCGGGTTCAAATAGTCCTCAGGCAGTAAAGCGAAAGGCCGCTTCGATTTCGAAGCGGCCTTTTTGTTTGGAGCAGAGGAAAACTTAGGGAAGCTCTGATTAATTCGTCCCTGAATTATCAGAGTACGCCAAACAAAAAGTGTGATTTTTGTTTGGCTTCATTTTCAATGATTTACAATCATCGAAAATGGCGGCACATCCTTATGCCGCAGAAACTCTGAATAAATGAGAGTTTCCTTAAGTCAGGGGCAGGGAAACGGCTGCTCAAAGCCACTTTCGAAAATCGTCGTTTCAGGCAGGTAGTACAGGCTAAGCTTCGGCCTCAGCAAGGGATCCGCATTCTCCCGGCTGTTGAAGCGGCGAGCGCTGCCGCCGGATTCTTCACCACCGACCAGCACCAGCCAAAGTTTGAGGCTGGATTTTGCTGCCAGAACTGCACATCGCTAAGCAGGCTTGCACTGCAAAGCCAAGTAACATGGGTCTCCCCCTCACCCACAGTAGTGACCGCGGATGGCGCTGCTTCAAAATGGCCGCCTGCGCTCTCCCAAAGATCGACCGGGTAAAGGCGGTGATGCCAGGTGGCATCGCCTTCTTCCGCAAAATCTCCCTGGCCTTCCGGCCCTATCCCTTTAGAACCGGCCTCGCCCCATTCCTGCAGAACCTGATGCAAACCCATGCCGGCGGGTGGCGCGCCCGGAGCTGACCTGGACTGGTACAAGGTCAACTCCACAGCGATAATCAGGGCATTGGGCGGTAGGGCTGATTGAAGATCGAACTGCAACAAGGCCCGCCTGAGCCTGAACCCGGCATCCAACCCGGTTCTGCCGGAAAAAAGGAAATTGCCCGCGCCATTGCTCAACTCGAATTGCTGGCCTTCCTGGTCCATGGGCGTTTCGTAAAGGGTATTGTCCTGCGAAGGAAGAAGCTCGATTTTCTCCCATGCCTCCGCGCTAGTGACAGCGCAAGCCAGAAGCACAGCCGGCAGTGGCCGGAGCAAGGTCTTAGTTGAAAGCCCCGAGTAAGTCACCGGAATCATCGCCCCCTCACCTGTTATAGAGCGAGTATTCTCTGTTACCAGCCGCTAACTTTCAAAGCCGGCTTTAAAGACCATTTCTTCCGGCTCAAGCAGCGGATTGAAGATACCCATCGGCGAATAGCCGTTGTAGTTGGGAAATACGTAAGCCAGGGTTCCGGCGGTGTGCTGGCAGCGGGCCTGCAGGTACTCACTCAGCACCCGGCGAAAATCGGTGGTGGTGGACAATGCTCCTTCGTACAGTTCGGGTTGATTACTCCCGTTTTTTGGATTCGGATAGTTAACGAAGCCATCCGCCGTGCCCGGGTAAAGGCCTGGCCACTGTCCAAAGATGGCACCGCCATTCACCTGTTTGCCCACGATCAGCATGAGGTTGCCATTACCGTGGTCGGTGCCGTTGGCGACATTTTGGTAAAGCCGCCGTCCAAACTCGCTCTGGATGATCACCGTGGTGCGGTTGGCATAAGTTCCCCCACTGCTCTCCAGGTCATCCATGAAAGCAGCCAGTCCGTTGCTGAGGTTCGCCAGCAGATTGTCGAAATTTTCCGGATTATTCTGATTGGTGTGCGAGTCGAAGTTTTGGTGATCCAGCACAAAAATGCGCGCACCGAGGTCCAGCTTGATCATCTGGGCTACGTTACGCAATTGACCAGCTATGCCATCATCCAGGTAGGAAATGCTTCCGCTGCCGGTATATGAGGCATCAAACTGAGTTCGGAGAATTGCTTCAGCAGCCAACGACTGGCTACCCGCATGGCTCACCTCGTCACTCGAAGAACCATAGATTTCCGGCAGCATCTCAAGCTGCATGTAGCCTTTCTCGCCGCCCCAGGAAGGTTCCTGGTAATTCCAGCGCCAATGGGCATTGTCCAGTTTGAAATCGCTGGGAGACCAGACCGTCAAGGCGGAGTTGTTGCCCAGAAGACTGGTGGCCGGATTGTTTCGCAGTGCCACGATGGGAATGAAAATCTCATCGGGATAAAGATTGAGTGTGTTGGTCATCGAGTGGAAATGACGATGTAGCCAACCGCTGGTGGTGCCCACCAGGCCCGGCGTTCCCAGCTCAATGTATTTCTCCGCATCGAAATGGCTGCGCGATGCGATGGCATTATCAGTTCCAGCCGCCTGCACGATGGCCAGGTGGCCCGCATCGAAAAGCTCATTAAGCGCGCTGGCCACCGGATTGAACCCGAAGGGGTAGGCGCCGATGGGCAGGGCACTGCCGGGGCCGCTATCCGGAATGGCGAGCGTGGGGCGCATGATGGAGTAATACTCGTGATCATTCGAATCCAGCGGCACAACCACATTACAGCCGTCGATTCCGCCACGAAGAAAGATATGCACAAGGATTTCGTCGTTGGTTGAGGTTGCGGCAAAACTACTCTGACTGCTAACAGATCCGACCGCCAGGGCACCCAGCGTGCTGCTACCGATAAACTGTCTGCGTTTCATAATTTCGTCTCCCGGTGCCTAGCGCAACATGTTGTCGGGCAGCATGGCGATGCTGGCCACCAGGGTTTGCAAGCGCTGTGAAACATAGCCTTGCCAGGTCGAGTCGTTCCAGCCGCTGACGTCGAGGTTGAGCACGGTATCGACGCTGGCCGCATCCTGCTTCATGAAATTCATCAGCGCGGTGAGCACAGCCCCGTTCAATTGCGGCGATCCGGGGCTCGCACTGTCGTAGCCGAGAAATTGCTTGACCCAATGATTGACGATATTTCGTGCCGTGCGCTGGTTGGCCGCGAACTGTGCCTTGGTCACCGCGACGGCGTCTACCGGGAAGAAGTCATGCCATGGGCTGTTGTTGAGGTCGGCCGGGTTGTCGGGGTAACCGTTCATGTACAGGCTGTTGATCAGCCGCCAGCCCATGATCAGCGGTGTACTGCCCAACCAGGCCGGCTTGCTGTCGGGAAAGCCGTCCGGCGTCACCCAGGTGTAAGGCAGGTTGCCGGTCGTCGACATCATCCAGTAGATATCCTGGCTGGATTTGTAATTCTCGCCCAGCAGGAGATTGGCAGTCCAGTCGCCGAAAGGATCGGGCCTGACGATTTTCTCGGTGAATCCACCACTGCTGCGCACCGCACCAGCCATCAGCTCGAATGGCTTCTTGGTCTTGCCGCCCCAGCTGCTGGCAGCCTTGAACTCGTCGGAAAGAATGATGGTCCTGACCACCTGCTTGAGCTGGTCGGGCGCCTGCCACTGGTCATTGAACACCACGGCTGCTGCTTCAACGATAGCCGGCGGTGGATTGTCACCGATCAGCCGGCGACACAACTTGCCACACACATAACGGGCGGTGTTGGGATGCTGGGCCAGCAGATCCAGCACCTGCGAGGCTTCACCCTGGCCGTTGGGTGTGATGTTGATGCCCAGCACACGCTTGGCTGTGGTGTCGTGCCAGTTTCCATAGTAGACGAACTGGCCTGTGTTCAGGCCGTTCGTGTAAGGATTAGTGATGGTCCAGCCGGTGAGGCAGAGGGTGAATTGCCGGACATCGGGCTCTGAGTATCCGGCTTTCAGTCCTGCGGGCAGCACCGTACCTGAACCCACCATGGGAGTGGCGTTGGGAATACTGCCTTCGGGCGTAAAACCATAGGAATGAATGGCACCCAGGGTATGCAGTTCCTGCGCTTCACGGGCGTAATTTTCATTCGGCCCGTACTTCGAATTCCACACGTTATCGAGGTAATACATCATGGCGGTACTTTTGGTCACCGCTTCGAGCATCTGGCGGAAATTTCCCAGCATGTTGGGACGGATGACATCGCGGTCGTAGTGCACAAACACGGGGGCCACTTCAAACTTGTAGCCATCAACACTGAAGTGTGTGTGCCAGAAATCCGCAAGGGCCTCAGCAAGTTGCCACTTGCTGTGTACTGCGCGCAGCAAGGCCAGGTACTGGGTTTCAATTAACGGGTAATAGCGGTAAGGCCAGTCCGGCTCGGCCACAACCCGCTCCTGCCACAGTGTGGCAAGGCTGTCGCTGAGGGTTTCGAAATTGGTTCCCGGCTCGTTCAGAATGGCTGAAAGCGGCGCATCATTGACCGGCGGGTAGGACGGCTGGTAACCGTCGAGTTGATCATCGACCCAGTTTGCGAGGCGCGTATCAAAGTCAGGGCCCAGCGCCTCGAACGCCACCCGGTCCTGCGGCAAGTATCCAAAACCCAGCCGTCTCAAGGCCCGAACGCTGGCATCTGGCGGAGTGGAAATTGCGGCAGGGCTATCCAGCGCCTGCCCGGCACCTGGGCTGGATTTCGAATAAAGCGGCCGCAAACCATCTGGCAGCGATGCAGCCTCGGCGGAGCGAAGAGTGAAGGGACTGAGTCCTAAGCTGGCAAGGCCAGCCATCCCCAAAGTCCCTGCGCCGGCTTTAAGAAAGGCACGACGTTGCTGCAAAGCTGAAAATTCCATTTTTCAAACTTCCCTGACAGTCTGCATATATCAATGTAAACAGGAAAATACCACGTTTCATCGTATGGTGTCGCCCCTAACCTGCTGCCCCGCTCAGAACTTTCCCAGATCGCAAAAAAGGGGCCGGATACAGTTTTTCCCGAAAAAGGGGCCGCGAAAAAGGGGCCGGATACAGTTTTTCGGAAAAC
>JANOGQ010000055.1:0-2689 GCA_031406105.1 Lysobacterales bacterium
GTAGAGGAAGCCCTGCGCATCTGCACCGTGAATGGTGCTTATGCTTCCGGGGAGGAAGCCATAAAGGGTAGCCTGACGCCCGGCAAACTCGCTGATCTGGTGATATTGGGTGCCGATCCTCATGATACTAATCCAGACCAGATCAAGGACATTCCCGTTTTGCGTACCATCGTTGATGGCCAGTCGGTGCATATGGCCTGAAGCCGGTACAGAACGATTGATGACCGGTACACTGGTCCAGGCGAGGATGCCTGGGGAATTGAATCTTGAGTAGGATTGTCGCGTTAGGCGTCGCCCTGGGCGCCATGCTTTTGGCCGGAGCGCTTTTTGCAGGACATGTGGCAGCAGCGGATCAGGCTGGTGATGCATCTTTAACCGCGAGCACTGCGGCAAGCTCTGGAAGAAATTCTGAAGAAAGTTCTGCGGAAAATTTCCAAAATATTTCAGTTAAAAATTCTGAGAACAAGCCCGCGCCAGAAATGATCGAGCTGGAAAACTTTCGGGTAACTGCAAGCCGGCGCTCTGCGGAAGTACTGGATGTTGCCGAAGCTGTGACTCTGGTAAATCAGGCTGAAATCACCCGCAGAGCTCCAGCCGTGCTGGCCGAAGTCCTGCGCGGACAGACCGGCACGTTTTTCCAGCAGACAACCCCAGGACAAGGCTTGCCCATCATTCGCGGACTGAAAGGCTCCGAGGTCCTGCACTTGGTGGATGGCATGCGCCTTAACAACGCTTTTTTCCGCAATGCGCCCAACCAGTATCTCGGCCTGGTTGATGCCCTCTCAATAGCGCAGGTGGAAATCATCCGCGGCTCAGCACCCGCATTACATGGCGCTGACGCCATGGGTGGCGTTGTGCAGGTGCTCACCGCCGAACCAGAGTTTTCCAGCAATGAATGGCACTCAGAAGGAAGGTTCTATGGTTCAGCAGATAGCGTCGATAACGGATTGGTAGGCCGCGCTGAGGCTGCAGCCGGCACTGTGGGCAATGTGATTTCCGGTGGCGCCACCTGGCAGAATCACGACGACCGCACCATCGGAGGCGGCGACACGATCATCCCTTCCGGATATCGTTCAAAGGCTGCTGATCTCAAATGGCGTTATCAGCTGGCGGAAAACAGTGAACTGTTGCTATCGGGCCAGGTGCTGGAGCAACCTTCCACTCCCCGCAGCGATGAACTTGTACCCGGCTTTGGATTGCCCTTACCCAGCTCCGAAGTATACGAGTTCCAGCCCAATCGCCGCAGCTTTATGCACGCCCGCTATCGGCTGCAGTCTGAATCAAGCTGGTTTGAAAACCTGGAAGTTCACCTGGCCCGACAGGTCATCACTGACAACAGACTCAGCCAGGAACGAAGCAGCACCGAACTCGTAACTGAAGGCAATGAAAGCACCCTGGATGGCTTCACAGTGCAATTCAATTCACCCTGGGCATCCGGGTTATCCAGCAGCAGCGAGTTGGTCTGGGGTATTGAGGTTTATCTGGATGAAGTGCGCAGTGACCGGCTGATCAAAGACACCGAAAGCGACGAGTCGATACCCGCGCGTGGCCGTTTCCCCGACCAATCCACGATGGACAGCTTCGCCGCCTATGCAGCGAATCGCTGGAATTTCCGGCGCGCGAGTCTGGAAGCGGGATTGCGCTACAGCCGGTTTGAAGTCTACCTGCCGGATGATAATGTCAGTCCGGCCGCCAGGGTCGAGCCGGATGACCTCACCGGCGATGTTCATGCCTCGTTTGAACTCCGCCCCGGCGTAAAACTACTCAGCAATATCGGGCGTGGGTTTCGGCCACCCAACATTTTTGATCTGGGCGCCCTGGGTCCGCGCCCGGGTAATCGCTACAACCAGCCCAACCCCGATCTCAAACCCGAATCTGTCTGGAGTTATGACCTGGGCCTGAAAACCGCCTCAGCGACGCTGGAAGCTGAACTATTTGTGTTCTATTCAGACTACCAGGACAAAATTACTTCGGTACTGACTGGAGAAACCACCGCAGAAGGCCGCGCCATCGTCAGCAGTGCCAATCTCAACAGCGCAACTTTGTACGGCATCGAATCAGGCTTGCGCTGGCGTTTTGCTCCTGGTTTCAGTGCTTTTAGTGTGCTGAATTACACACGCGGCGAAGAGCAGGATAGAGCGCTGGGCACCGCACCTGCAGATCGGGTGCCGCCGCTGAACGGCCGCATCGGCATGGTTTGGCAAAACGATAAGGGTGTGCGGGTGGAACCGTGGCTGGACTTTGCCGGCGAACAGGACCGGCTCAGCCCGCGTGATCAAACTGACCCGCGCATCGACCCAACGGGAACCGATGCTTATGTGATGTTTAATGTATTGGCTTCCTGGCAAATCAATTCCCATCTGGAGATAGGTATACGCCTGGAGAATCTGCTGGATGAAAAATACCGCGAACACGGCTCGGGGCTGGATGCACCCGGGCGGAATTTTGGGCTGTGGTTTGACTATCGCTTATAGTTTCTGGTGCACTCCAGCCTGCTAACCGTTCAACTTGCCTGGCACCTGATTCGCCACTTATTTCGGTTACACTGCCCCGCATGAAAATCCCTAAATTCAAATTGCTTTTCCTGATTTTTCTATTGCTCAGCAGCGAATCTCAGGCGCAACCGGTGGGTACCCTGGATCTGGCCACTGTCAGTCCTGGTGAAGGTCTGTACCGTCGCGTTTTGGGC
>JANOGQ010000057.1:0-7587 GCA_031406105.1 Lysobacterales bacterium
ACCGGCGGCAACCAGCTGCGACTCACCACCATAATCGGTGGCACGCCAGTGGCGCGGCTGATTCGCAAGCTGAATTCTGAAGGTGTGCACGTGGCCGGAACTTCGGCGGGTGCGGCAATAGTTTCGGAGCACATGATTGCCAGTGGCCGCAGCGGCCCATCACCGCGTGAAAGCGGGGTGGAGCTGGCCCCGGGCCTGGGTTTGACCAACCGGGTCATTGTCGACCAGCACTTCAACCAGCGCCAGCGCATGGGTCGTTTGCTGGCTGCCTTGTCATTCAACCCGTTTGCCTGTGGCCTCGGAATTGACGAGAACACGGCTGCCTTCATTGCGCCGAATGGCATCTTCGAAGTGGTGGGCACGGGTACGGTTACAGTAGTTGATCCGGCTGATCTGAAACACTCTTCAATGAGCCGGGTTCGCAAAGCTGAAGCGGTAACGCTGATCGGCCTGAAACTGCACGTGCTGGCCGAAGGCGCCCGCTTCAACATCGAAACCCGTGAGGCGTTTCCAACCTGATAGTTATGACGTCTGATATTGCCATCAGGCTATAGCCCGAGAGCCACAGTAATGCTCAGCCGAGACAGATTCCGTTCTTGGCGGTACTATGTGCGAAACCACCCAGCTGCAGGTTGACCGTTCATGAAAATACTTGCCACCAATGTTTACGTGGGCCCCAGCCTGTACGCGCATTTTCCGGTGATCCGCCACCAGGTAGACTTGGGCGTCCTGGAAGACTGGCCGTCGGCAAAACTGGGTGCTGAATTTATCGACCGGCTGGTTGCCGCCTTGCCTGGCCTGGCAGCACACACCTGTTCCTACACTGATGCCGGCGGCTTCCTGCGACGCTTGCGCGAAGATGAAGGCACCTGGATGGGGCATGTCTGGGAACATGCCGCGCTGGAGTTGCAGAACATGGCAGGCTCAGACGTATCTTTCGGACGCACCCGGGGAATGGGGCCGAAAGGGCAGTACAACATGGTGTTCCAGTACAAACAGCGGGATGTAGGGCTGGAAGCCGCGAGAATTTCCCGCCAGCTGTTGCTCAGTTTGTTGCCACAGTTTCTCAAGGATGAACTGGCCGAGGAAATTGAGCCCGAATTTGAATTTGAATCTGAACGCGACACGTTTATCCGCTTTGCCCAGCGCAAGGAATTCGGCCCCAGTACCGCTTCCCTGGTGGCTGCGGCCGAAGATCGTCAAATCCCCTGGTTGCGACTCAATAAATACTCCCTGGTGCAATTTGGCCACGGCCGTTTGCAACAGCGCATCCAGGCCACCATTACCAGCAAAACGCCACACATTGCGGTAGAGATTTCCTGTGACAAGGAAGAAACCCATAATTTATTGCGCGATCTGGGTCTTCCGGTGCCGCAACAGCGGGCGGTGCAATCTGAACGTGAAGCCCTGCGCGCAGCAAGGCGCATCGGTTTTCCGGTAGTGCTCAAACCACTGGATGCAAATCACGGGCGGGGCGTGTCCATTAATCTCATCGATGACGAACAGGTGGCAGCCGCATATGAAGTGGCACTGCAAAGCTCGCGCGGCAGCAGTGTGCTGGTGGAAAGTTTCATCACCGGCATGGATCACCGCATGCTGGTGGTCAATGGCGAGCTGGTGGCGGTGGCCAAGCGCGTGCCGGGGCATGTCATTGGCGATGGCAAAAGCAGCATTGCGGAACTCGTGGATATCGTCAACCAGGATCCGCGCCGAGGCATAGGTCATGAAAAAGTTCTGACGCGGCTGGAACTGGATCACCAGGCGCAAACCCTGTTGAAGAAAGCCGACTTGAATGCCGATTCCATCCTGCCTGCAGGCGAGCAGTTCTTTCTGCGCTCGACTGCCAACCTGTCCACTGGCGGCACCGCGATTGATGTGACTGATACCGTACATCCCGACAATCGCCAAATGGCAGAACGCGCGGTGCGAGCACTGGGTCTGGATGTTGGTGGTGTGGATTTCCTGATCCCCGATATCACCGAATCCTACAAAGACATCGGTGGCGCCATCGTGGAGATCAATGCTGCGCCCGGTTTCCGCATGCATGTGGCGCCTTCAGAAGGCCAGCCGCGTGATGTGGCAGGCAAAGTAATGGATATGCTGTTCCCGCCCGGCTCGCCAAGCCGCATACCGGTGGCCAGCATCACCGGCACCAACGGCAAGACCACCACCACGCGCATGCTGGCACACATTCTCAAAACCGCCGGGCACGTGGTCGGCATGACGTCCACCGATGGTGTGTACATCGATGGCCGTTTGTCGGTGAAAGGCGATATGACCGGGCCGAGCTCGGCACATATCGTCTTGCGGGATCCCAGCGTGGATATTGCCGTGATGGAAACCGCCCGTGGCGGCCTGCTGCGTTCCGGCCTGGGCTATCGACGCTGTGATGTAGCGGCCTGCCTGAATGTGGCGGCTGATCATCTCGGCCTGCATGGCATTGATACGCTGGAGCAGCTGGCTGAAGTCAAACGCATTGTGATTGAAGTGGCCCGCAATACCGCCGTGCTCAACGCTGATGATGTGTTGTGCCTGCGCATGGCTGATTACACGGAGGCCGAGCATCTTTGTTACGTTACCTTGAATCCGGCGCATGCGCTGGTCAAGGAGCACATCCGCGCGGGAGGTCGGGCGGTGGTGCTGGAAAAGGGTATGAACGGTGACATGATTACCCTGTACGACAATGGCACGCATTTCCAGCTGCTCTGGACCCACCTGATACCTGCCACCATGGATGGCAAGGCCACACACAACGTGCAGAACGCCATGTTCGCGGCGGCATTGGCCTACAGCCTGGGCAAATCGCTGGACGATATTCGACATGGTTTGCGCACTTTCAGTACCACCATATTCCAGGCGCCGGGCCGTACCAATGTATTCGACGAGCATCCTTTCCGGGTAATCCTGGATTACGGCCACAATGCTGCTGCCATTCATAGCATTTGCCTGTTGGTTGGCCGGCTGGAAGTACCAAACCGCAAGACCTGCGTGTTGGCTGCCCCCGGTGACCGGCGCGACCAGGACATCGCCGCCATTGCCGAACAGGCTGCCGGACATTTTGATCACTACATCTGCAAAGCCGATGATCACAGGCGGGGCCGCGGCCATGATGAGGTTCCGCAGCTTTTGCGTGCATCTTTGCTGGCCAAGGGTGTCAGTGATCAGGCCATAGAAATCATTCCCAATGAAGTCGATGCCATCCAGGCAGCGCTGCAAAGTGGCCGGGAAGGCGATCTGATTGTTATTTTTGGCGATAACATCGATCGCTGCTGGGAGCAGATCATTGGCCATGAAGTTGCAGGTGGCGAAAGCACATCCAGTGCCCCGGTCAAACCCGTTCCCAGTTTTGTGGAGACCGACCCGGATGCATTCAAGCTGGATCCGGCTGCAGAGCTGGTGCGCGATGAGCGCGGGGTGCGGCTGGCGCGTGTCGAGGAACAGTCGGATTGATCATTCGTTTTGGTTGATTCGGCAATAAAGAATCCGGCTTTGCTGGACAGCCGCCGCCTGACCGGTGCCAACCTGTATTGGGACCGGCCCAGCGCCATCATCGAGGTGCAGCTGGATGCAGCTGATTCGGCCATCATCATTCGTTGGCAGCGAGCGGTGCAGGTATTGCTGGCTGCCTCTGACCTGCAGTCAGAACAAACCTGCCAGCGCAGCTATGAGGGTGGCGCCAGCCTGCTGATCAGTTCGCCTATCGATGCCCTCTATGCCATGTGTGAGCTGAACGAGGTGGCCTGGGCACAGGCCTTGCATAGTCATGGCCGGGCAGCAGCGCCGGACTGGACTGCCGAAATCGTCCGCTTGCGTGAATTGTTCGCAGCAGAACGACAGCCCCGGCTGCCGCAGCTGCAAGTAGCGGCACGGCGCCATCGAGTGCCTTTTTTGTGGGACGATGATGAAGTGTCCATAGGCTATGGCGCCAGCTGCCAGGTTTGGCCCATGGCCGAATTGCCGGAGCCAGCAAAGCTGCATTGGTCATCCGCAAAGAGCGTTCCACTGGCCCTGGTTACCGGCACTAATGGCAAATCAACCAGCGTTCGCATGGTCGCTGCCATGCTGCAGGCAAGCGGATTGCGCGCCGGCCTGACCTCAACCGACTTTATCCGGGTGGGTGATGAGACCATAGCGGAAGGTGACTATTCCGGCAGCGGTGGTGCCCGAACCTTGTTGCGTCATGCTGCTGTGCAGGCGGCTGTGCTGGAAGTGGCGCGTGGTGGACTGTTGCGTCGTGGATTGGCCATGGAACGCGCCGATGCCGCATTGATCACCAATGTGGCGGCGGATCACCTGGGTGAATTCGGTATAAACACGCTAGCCGACTTGATCGAGGCTAAATTCATCGTGCACCGTGCGCTGGATGAAAAATCACCCTTGATACTCAATGCCGATGATGTGGGCATCGTTGCTTTTGAGCAGCAACTGCGTAAACACCGTCATGGCACTACCTGGTGGTTCAGCCAGGATGCGCGAAACCACCAGATTGAAGCGCACCGCCAGCAAGGGCTTGGCGCCTGCTGGCTGCAGGACGATGCCGTGTGGATCAATACCGGCAAAACCGGAATGGAGCCGCGGCAACTCTGCACCCAGCAGCAGATCACCAGCAGCCGTGGTGGGCTGCTGCGATACAATCTGCAGAATGCCATGGGTGCGGCGCTGGTAGCCGCAGCACTGGGCGTTCACGACGCTGCCATAGCGCAGGGTTTGGAGCAATTTCGTGGTGATGAAACCGACAATCCGGGACGTGGCAACTGGTTTGAGCATGACGGCATTCACATTGTGGTGGATTTCGCCCACAATGACCACGGCTTGGTGGCGCTGGCAGATGGCTTGCGCGGCTTGCAGGGCAGGCGGGTGACCATCATGCTGGGGCAGGCCGGTGATCGCGGCGATGCAGCCATTCGCAGCATGGCCCGGGCGGCGGTCAGCATGCAACCAGATCGCATGCTGCTTTATCAATTACCCGGCTATGAGCGGGGCCGGGATATTGGCGAGCCACCGGCATTGATGCGCGCAGAAGCACTGGCTAATGGCATGGCAGCAGATAGCTTGCTACTGATGCCAGATCCGCTCTCGGCCGCCCGCAATATCCTGCAGCACGCGCAAAGTGGAGATGTATTGGTATTACTGGCCCTGATCCAGCGTCGCGAAATATTGCAGCTGGTGCATGAATTCATCGACAAACAAGCAATGAACCCCACACCCTCGGGGATGAGCAAAAATACATGAGCCGAATCGCAGCTTACATACTCACCATAGAATCAATCGCAGAAAGAAAATCATCTGCTGAAGCCTTACAGCAAAATCTGCAAGCATTTTCCGGGTTGGAAAAAGTGCTAATTGTTCCGGCCATTTACTGGCGGGATTTTGCGCTTGCTGCAGATTTCATGGCCAGGAACCCACAGTTCAGGTTTACCCAGGAATACCTGGCTCGTTGCAAGCTGGGGCAGCTCTGCACTACCCTCAGCCATATCAAGATGTGGCAAATGCTGCTGGCCAGCGACGCTGATGGCGCTTTGTTCTTTGAGGACGATATCTACATCAGCGATCCGGAAATTTTTCAGCAGGTACTGGATGAAATTCCCCGGCATCCTGAAATCGACTTCCTGCGCATACACCAGTACAAGAAGTACCGCGTGGAGATTGGCGCCAGTCCGGATCCGGGCCTGTTCGCGGCAGATCCCTCTTTCTGGGGCCTGGCCACTTACTATCTCAGTCGCAATGGAGCTGAAAAATTACTGCAACGCTATGAGTCCATCGATGATCATGTCGATATGATCATCCCACGTATGGGGCAGGACAGCAGTCTGAATGTGCGCACGGTCAAGCCAGTGGTGGTGGAACACCAGGCCTTTTCCGGCCCGGCTGAAGATCTGTTGAACCGGCACCCGAAGGAAATGCAGGCCGAAAAACTGCAACAAGCGGCAAGCACTATCTGGATTTCCCCACTGCTGTATGACGAGAGGGAATTGCATGGCCAGATTTCTGGCATGGCCGGGAATGTAAAAGAGCTTCGGGAAAATGGCCATACTACTCTGCGAGGCGTGTTCAAACCGGCTACTGTATTGGCCTGCCGTGAGCTGATACTGAAAAACCGGGCGCTGTTGAAGAACACCCGCCCTTCATCTTCTGCCTTGCACCTGGCTGGCTTTCATCGCTTCCCCGAACTGGAAAGCTTGCATACCCAACTGGCCAGCAACCCGGTAGTCAGCCGGCTTTTCGAGCACCTGCTGGCAGACACAAGCATGCAGACCATTGGCTTGAGCGACATCACCATCAACCGCTCGCAGCCCTGGCACAAGGACCTGTTGCGGGGAACGTTCAGCGCCTACTTGCAGGGTCAGGACTTGCGCGAGGATATCTGTTGGGGTGAAAACGGTGGTGGTGTTTACAAAGTGCTGTTTTATCTGCAATCAGGTTCCAGCCTGAAGGTGATCCGCGGTTCACACAAAGTTCCCATTCCGCTACAGAGCGACCGTTCCAGTGAACCGGATGAGCAGGCTCTGGTTGAAGCGCTGTCAGTGACTGCGGGCGATGTGGTCATCATGGACATTCGTATGTCTCATCGTGGCGCCAGTGAAGAAGTGTATGCGGGAGGTCAATACGACGATGATCCGCGCATGCTGATCTCGACAGCATTAGGTGCAGCCAATGGTCCACTGACACGGGCGATGGAAGTCGGTAATTTCCATCGCATGCTGGATTGGATGGAACGCAATCCCTGAACTGCAGGTCTTGTCGCGTTTGACAGTCCAGTAGGTCAGCAGGCCTCAGTCGGAGAGATAGTACTCAACCGTAGAAACCACCCGTACTTTCTTGATATGCGGATTATTGGTATCACGCGGTTCGATGGAAAACTGCCCTTGTGAAGCGCTGCGGATCTTGCCCAGCTTGCTGTCTGAGTCGGCGGCAAATTTGGTTGCTACTTCGCGTGCATTGCGGGTGGCTTCCTCGATCATTTCCGGCTTGATTTCGTTCAGCCGGGTGAACAGGTATTCCACCTGGTTCTGATAAGCATCACCGGTAAATGCAATCCCTTGTTTGCCCAGTTCCAGCAATCCACCCATGGCAGCCCGCACCTGGCTGACCTGGTTGGAGTAAACCGTTACCGTGCGGGTGGCCACGTAGCGATATCCCGCACCCTGGCCATCGCCCCAGGCTTGCGCCAGCTTGTCGGTGAGGATGGGATTGGCCTGCGTGATTTCGCTCTCTTTCAGTCCGCTGCTGGCGAGAAATTCCCGTACTTGTTGAGTGGTCCGATCCAGCTCCTCGTATACCGCAGTCAAGTCATTGCCGGCCACGCTGAAGCTGATGGGCCAGATCACTTCATCGGCCGGATACTCCCGCTCCGACAGGCCCTTGGCAGTTACCGCGCGTTCGTATTCCTTGACTTCGATGGCCGCATGGCCCAGCAGATAACCCAGGCCTGCCAGCCCCAGCATGATGGAAAGCCCCAACCACAAGAGATTCAGACTGGAAGATTCACGCATTTTGGAACTCCTTGGATATAGTGCTCAACGAGTCAGTGCAAGCCTGAATCAATCAGATTGTGCTGAATCATTCTAAGGAAGCTCTGATTAATTC
>JANOGQ010000104.1:0-3042 GCA_031406105.1 Lysobacterales bacterium
GGTAAAACGTATGGCTGGAGTATCCTGCAGCGGTACCCAGCTGCGTGCATGAATGGCTTGTGATTGGGTAAACATGAATGGATGCTCGCCACCCGCCGTCATGTGGGGTTGCAGCCACATGATGGCTGAAGGATTGGGGCCGGTGTGATAGCGCACTTGCAGTTGCAACTGCTGCAGTTTGCGCAACTCGTCGGGCAGGGCGATGCGGATGGCCTCGCCCAATACGGGCCGGGTTTCATCAACGCTGAAAGACAGCTCCAGGGGCACAGCATCCTCACGCAGCAGGCTTACAGCTTCAATCTGCAGGCCACGGCTGTCCAGGATCAGTTCATCTGCGGTTTGAGTCAGCCGCTCAAAATGCAACACTACCTCACCTTGCAACTGTTGCTGATCAAAATTCACTTCCAGGTCCAGTTGCAGATGCTGCAAGCGAAACTCGCGATAATTGGCTTGGGTAAAATAATCCATTGAAGGATCGTAATCAGGGCTCTGCGGCAGGTTTGGAGCTGCAGTTGCAACAGCGACAACCGTTTCCGGCTCCATATCCTTCGGGCTACAAGCCGCCAGAAGTAACAGCAATACGAACACCAAAGGGCGCATGGCGATGGTTCCGCTATAAGTAGGTGATGGAATATTAAACGACCCGGCGCCCCGCTGCGCAGCCTTATAATCTCTGAATGATCGAAATTCATTCCAATCTGCATTGGCAGATCGAGGCTGCCACACCCCTGGCCATCAGTGAGCGGCTGGCACATGTGCAGCATTGCAGCCCCTTTGCTGCGGGCCTGCTGCAGCGTTATCCGCACTGGGCCGATGAATTGAGTCAAGCACCGGAGCCCGCGCCAGCGACCCTGCAGGAGCTGCTCAATGGTCAAGGCCTGGACGCAGCGCTGCGCCTGTATCGCAACCGCAGCATGCTGGGCATCATCTGGCGTGACCTGTGCGGCCTTGCCAGCCTGGACCAGACTTTTGCCGAGCTCGGCATGCTCGCCACTCACTGCCTGCAGGTTGCGCTGGACCATCACCACCAGCTGCTGGCTGAAAAGCATGGCCAGCCGTGCAATGCAGAGGGTCAGCCGCAGAAATTGGTGGTGCTTGCGCTGGGCAAATACGGTGGCGGGGAGCTGAATCTTTCCTCCGATATCGACATCCTGTTCTGCTACGACAGCGCCGGTGAATGCGCCAGCACAGGTCGTAAACCCCTATCGGCCGATCAGTTCTTCACCCGCCAGGCGCGTGCCGTCATTGCCAACCTGGCAGAGGTTAAGGAAGAGGGGTTCTGCTTCCGGGTTGATACCCGCTTGCGACCGTTTGGAGATTCCGGACCCCTGTGCAGCAGCCTGGCCGCCATGGAGCAGTACTACCAGCGCGAGGGTCGCGATTGGGAACGCTATGCCCTGATCAAAGCCAGGCCGGTAGCAGGTGACCTGCAACTGGGGCAGCGCTTGATGCAACTGGTCAGGCCTTTTGTGTATCGCCGTTACATCGACTTCAGCGCCGTGGAGGCCCTGCAGGAAATGCACCTGAGCGTGCTGGACGATGCACGTCGCAGCGACCGGATGGATGATATCAAGCGCGGACCGGGGGGCATCCGCGAAATCGAGTTTCTGGTGCAGTGTTTCCAACTGCTGCGCGGTGGGCGTGAAACCGCCTTGCAGACTCCTTCCCTGCTGGCCGCCCTGGCGGCAGTGAAAGAACTGCAGCTGATGACTGAGGATGCGGTGCAAGGTGTGCATGAGGATTATGGCTTTCTGCGCCAGCTGGAGAATCGCATCCAGGCACAACATGACCGGCAAACCCACCAGCTGCCCAGCGGCGAGGATCTCGAACGACTGGCCCGTGCTATGCGCCTCACCAACGTTGGGGAGCTGCAGACCCGACTGGCTGAAGTGCGCAGCCGCGTCAAGCAACGCTTCGAATCTATCTTTCCTGCACGGCCCGAAGCGGAAGCCGATCCGCAGTGGGCGCGCTTGTGGCGCAAGCTGCAGGACCAGCCTGTTCGGTCCGGCGTGAGCATCGAGCCTGAGCCCAATGCAGCAGAACCAACACCACTGGAGCTGTTCCTGTCCGCCCTGCAGCGCCATGCTCCCAGCCAGCGCTCGCGTCGCCGGCTGGATTTGTTCATGCCCGCGCTCTTGAGTCGCCTGCACCGACTGGAATTGGATCGCACTACTGAGAACCATATCTTTGACCTGGTGCTGGCCATCAGTCGTCGCAGTGCCTATCTGCTGCTGCTGGTTCAGCACGCGGCAGCACTGGACCGTTTAATCGAATTGTTTGCCCGCAGTGAATGGATCGCTGACCGGGTGATTCGCTTTCCCGCCTTGCTGGATGAGCTGATCGACCCCTCATTAGGCAGCCAGATTCCGCAAATGCAAGACTTACAGCAAAGCGTAAAGCGGCTGCTGAGCAGCGCTCCGGATACCGAAACTGCCCTGGACGGCCTGAATTACCTGAAACTGGCCAGCACCTTGCGCATCGCTGTAACCCAACTGGAAGGCACCATCAGCGGCCAAACCGTGCAAGCCACCCTGGCCGCATTGGCGGCCGCCATCCTGCGGGGCACACTGGAGCTGGCCACGCAGGAACTGGTGGCGCGACATGGTAGCTTTGCCAGCACGCCCCAGGCCGAAGCTAACAGCCTGGCTGTGATTGCATACGGCAGCCTCGGCTCAGGCGAGCCGGGCTATGACTCGGACCTGGACCTGGTATTTCTTTTCAACGAGCAGGATGAGTCCTCCAGCGGTGAGCGCAGCCTGACCGCCGATCGATACTACGCTCGCCTGGCGCAACGCATGCTCGGCTTCCTCACCGCCATGACACCCTCCGGGCGCCTGTATGAGGTCGATACCCGTTTACGACCGAACGGGCGGGCGGGATCGCTGGTAAGTTCTCTGGCCGCGTTTCGTGACTATCAGCTGCAACAGTCCTGGACCTGGGAATTGCAAGCCCTGACCCGTGCCCGCGCCATCGCCGGCAACACCACGACGGGTGAACGGTTCAGTGCTATCCGCAGCGCCGTGTTGGCGCGCGCTCATGAGC
>JANOGQ010000147.1:0-3418 GCA_031406105.1 Lysobacterales bacterium
TCGGGATCGAACTCAACGTCTGTACTTAGAATATGCATGCAATGCATACTTTAGTCAAGGGGCGGGCAGGTAAGGCAGGCAATCAAGATATCCAAAACTGGAACCGCTCACTGCGTCTCACCCTCACAGGAGAGCGCCGGACACAGCGAGATACTCAGAGGTAGTAAAGTATCACGCAGAGGGATCAGGCAATGTCGCGTAGTGGGCATGTTGGAACATTACGTGACCTGTGATTGAATGGAAATCAGCATTCAACCCGTTGGGGTGTAGGAAAATTCGTTAGTCATGGGTGTCTGCGTTTTTGTTATGCGTTTTTGGTCATGCGTTTTTGGGCACATCTCGGAACGTTTGGAAACTACCTGACCAAGCTGCAGCCCGACTTTGACTCTCGTCTCTAAGGAACGGGGTTAAGAACCCTTCTTTCTGCGGGCAAATAACCTACAGCAATTCAAGCAAAACACTGACATAACTGCATTCGCAGGCTTGTCACACTTCCATATGATCTTCAAAAAGAGCCCTGACTCTGGTGAAGGCCGGTCGCCCACAGTCATGAATTCCAGATCCCGAAGTTGTATACCATGGTTGACACAAGGTAATATGTCGGCTGCAGTCGAAACATGATCGAAGTCGTCAAGTCTGAGACGTTTCACCAGTGGTTCGGAAAACTGCGGGACCGACGGGCAGCCATGCGCATCACCGCAAGAATTGACCGCCTGGCTTTCGGTAATCCGGGTGATGTCGAGCCAATCGGAAATGGGCTCAGTGAATTGCGGATTGATCATGGCCCCGGGTACCGGGTGTACTACCTGGAGCAGGGCATGATGCTGATTTTGATTTTGTGCGCAGGCACCAAGCAGACACAGCGAAAGGATATCGCCAAAGCCAAACGTCTGGCTGAAGAATGGAACAAGTGAGCATGGCCGGTAAATTCAGTCATTATGACTCTGCAGATTATCTGGAGACGGAAGAAGACATCCGTCTTTACCTTGAGGCTTGCCAGGAAGAGGGTGGTAATGATCCTGCTTTCATCGCCCATGCACTCGGGGTGGTCGCCCGTGCCCGCAATATGACCCAGGTCGCAAAAGCAGCGGGCATGACGCGGGCTGGGTTGTACAAGGCCTTGTCACCCGGCGGCAATCCCAGCTTCGCCACGGTTCACAAAGTGGCGAAGGCGCTGGGCCTGAAGATCACCGTTCACCCTGCCTAATATTTGGGCTTTTTGTTTTACTGCATAATAAATATAGCGCAACCGCGAGGTGCATCATGTCAGATTCATTGGACAGGATTGAAAAGCAATCTAAGGAATTGAGCGCTGATGATCGGGCCAGGCTGGCTGAGTCCATGATTGAATCTTTGCAAGTTCAAGAGGCCGAAATCGAAAACGCCTGGGCCGACGAAATAGAACGGCGCGTTGCAGCGTTCGATCGTGGCGAAATTCAGGCCTATCCAGCAGAGGACGTATTTGCCGAAGCCCGAAACATGCTGCGGTGAGGTGGAAACGATGAACACTGCAAAATCAGAAGTGGCATCAATGCTGGAAACTCTGCCGGACGACAGCAGCCTGGAGGATATGCAATACCATCTTTATGTACTCGAGAAGGTTAAACGCGGAGTGGAGCGAGGCGAGTCTGAAGGAACGCTCTCCCATGCAGAAGCAAAACAGCGCCTCAGTAAATGGCTCGACAACTGAGATGGTCACCTGAAGCTAGTGAAGATGTTGAAAGCATCGCGAATAAGCCCTTTCCTGATGTTTTCGCAACAAATAATTGCTTAAGTGTAGCCTACAGGCTACACTAATCCCGTGCGAGTCGAAAAGACTGACGAATACCGCGACTGGATCGACGGTCTCAAGGATCTGTCTGGACGAGCTCAAATACTGGTGCGCGTTGAGCGGCTCATTCATGGCAATCCCGGCGTTCATCGCAATCTGACTGAAGGCGTGTCTGAGCTCAAGGTTGATGTGGGTCCCGGCTACAGGGTTTACTACTCGCAGCAAGGACACCGGTTACTACTGCTGATCGCGGGCGGTGATAAGTCAACACAAGTCCAGGACATCGCCAAAGCGCTGAAACTCAACCGAGAATTCATGGAGAAGTTGTAATGAACAAGGTCGCAACCAAGAAGGCTCCTAAAACCAGGACCACGGTTTACGACGTGGCTGAGCATCTGCGCACTCCGGAAGAAATGGCCGCCTACCTGGACGCCTGGCTTGAAGAGGCGCCGGAGGATGCAGCGGGCATTGCCCGCGCCTTGGGTGATATTGCCAGGGCAAAAGGAATGTCACAGGTAGCAAAAGACGCGGGTCTCAGCCGCGAAAGCCTGTACCGCGCACTCAGCGCAGAGGGCAATCCGAGCTTCGCTACTGTCCTGAAGGTTGCCAAAGCATTGGGTGTCAGGCTCCATGCACAGGCTGCATAGTTGAAAGATCGACGCCATGGATTTGCTGTACACGCGGAAGTTTGATGGCTTCTGCCTGGTCACCAGCGACAGCGATTTCACAGGTTTGGACCGAGGAGAGAGTGCCAGAGGGACAAACCCGGAACGTGTTGTATGTCCGCGCGAAGGGGTAAAAAGGCTAGAAATAAGTGGTGTCCGCATCCAACTAATCGCTGAATACACAACACCCGGTTTTTCATTAGCGTGCCAAAGGGATTAAAGTCGGCTTCCTACCCGTTGCGAACCTCGCCGCACTAGGGCGACAATGTGCCATGGCGGCACGGAAACTCCCTCCCAACTGGACCGAACTCCCTGATGAGGAGCTACTCTCGCTTCGAATGTCGGAACTCCCTCTTCGTATCGAGGGGACCATCCTGGAGGGCCGCATCAAGCAGCTCCAGGCCGAACTGGAAGCCCGTGAGCTTCGCTTTCCCGCGCATTTCTATATCTCCAGCGAGTGGTTTACGCCAGACGGAACTGTCTCGATGGCTATACCTTTCTATTTGACCCACCCTCGTCTGGAGCG
Organism: Lysobacterales bacterium; assembly: GCA_031406105.1. Classification (GTDB taxonomy): domain Bacteria; phylum Pseudomonadota; class Gammaproteobacteria; order Xanthomonadales; family SZUA-36; genus JAWXBM01. The sequence continues at coordinate 2,963 of JANOGQ010000147.1, forward strand.
CCTGGAGAAGGCGCAGATGCTGGACGTCGAGGGAGGTGATCACGACTGGTGCATGCGTATTCTGAGGCACGAAGCCGGCCATGTGATCGACAACCAGTTTAAGCTCAGGCTCAAGCGACGCCGGAGGCCAATCTTCGGATCTTCCACGCTTCCCTACCCGGAGTTCTACGACCCCAGGCCGTACAGCAAGAGCTTCGTCCAGCACCTCGATCCGTGGTACGCGCAGGCCCATCCGGACGAAGACTTCGCCGAGACTTTCGCGGTCTGGCTGACACCGGAGTCCGACTGGCGGGGGCGCTACGCGGAGTGGCCGGCGCTGGCCAAGATCGAGTACATGGACGAATTGATGCGGGGGCTGCGTGGCCAGGAGCCGTTGGTAACGAGCACCGCGGAGATCGATCCTTTACGGTCGCTGCGCTACTCGCTTGCGCATCATTACCGTGGAAGGCGGCGGCA
>JANOGQ010000488.1:0-6417 GCA_031406105.1 Lysobacterales bacterium
CCCGGTTGGCATCCAGTTGTGGCTGTGTTTCTATCCAGTCGAGCAGGGCGCCGATATCCTGAACCGCATCCTCGCGTTTCATGCCATCGTCCAGCGAAAGATAATCGTTGCCGTAGCCGAATGAACCGCGCACGTTGGTGCGATCACGGCGGCCCCGAGCTCGGCAACCCAGCTTTGAAAGGTGTTGGAAAACGACGGACGATACTGGCTTTCCGGGCCACCATGAATATAGATGATCACTGGAAAGGGCCCTTCGCCCTTTGGCTGGTAAACAAAGGCCGGAATCTGCCGCGGTAATTCATTCACCTGATCAAAAGTGGGATAACGCACCAGCATGGGCTCGGCAAATTGATCGGTATCGAGGCCACCCACTTCGCTGAAAGTCCAGCGCTGCAGGGATATAGCATCCAGTGGCGAGCGGCCCAGGTGCATAACAAATACATCACTGGGCGTTTGTGCGGTATTGAGGGTCATGGCCAGACGGCGGTTATCGGGGTGAAACTTCAAGCCGTAAATGACACCCATGGGCAGATTGCTCACCAGCGCATATTTGCGGGTGCGCGTGTTGAGCAGATAAAGGCGGCTGATGCCGTCTTCATTGGTGGTGAAGGCAGCACGCTTGCCATCATCACTGAGCGCGAACTCGATCACGTCCCATTTGATCGTGGTGGTGATGAATTCCGGGGGTACACCGGGCTCAAATGATTGCCACGCCAGCTCTGCCCCCAGACCGCGGGCATTGCTGATGAAGTAAAAACCGCTGTCATCTCGGTCCAGAATGGTGGCCCGATTGGCCGAGGGAAACTCCGCGCTGCCGCTGAGCAGGCGCATTTCACCGCTCAGCAGGTTCAGCAGGTGTATGCGCGAATCGGTAGCGCCGATCATTTGCTGTACCAGCAAGGATTCGCCGTCAGCAGTAAAGTCCACCGGACCCCACCAGTGATTGTCCTCAACTTCCAGTACCGGGCTGGCCGATTCCGGATTGGCTGTGTTCATCATCCAGATGTCATTGCTGCGGCCATTCCGACGGGTGGATTGATAGGCCAGCCGCTTACCCTGCTTGTCCCAAACCAGCCGCGAATTTCTCGAATGGCCATCGCTGAGCATCTGGGTGCTTGCAGTAATCGGGTCGAACAAAAAGATCTGGTCGAATTCGCTGCCACCACGATCCATGGTCAGGGCCAGCCTGGAGCCGCGATGCTGACGTTGCACTTCGCTTATGGGTTCTTCGAAATAGGTCAGCTGGTGACGCGCACCGCCCTGGAAATCCACCCGGTGAACCTGGTCGAGGTCGGCAAAGCGGGTGAGTATCAGCATACCCTTGCCATCTTCCCCCCAGGCCAGGAATTGCGCTGAACGCACTTCCTGGTATTGCTGCAGGCGATGTACCAGGCTCTGGGGTATTTCCGGCACTTCCTCAAGAATCAACTGGCCATTGTTCAGCGTGCGGCTGTTGGGAGTGGCCAAGCCAGCCGTTGCTGCATGGAGACTGGTGACCGAACAGCAGCCAATGACCAACCCCAGGAACACGCCCTGCAGCCAGCTTGCCGAGAGGCCCGATGGCCATTGTGAAAGTTGCATGCCCAAACCACCTTGAATGTTTAATTCGTAACAGTCTGCATATCAACATGATATGTCAAGGGCATGCGGGCGCGCTGCTATCTGGCCTGCTTGTCGCTAGACGGAGCTGCTTCAACTTCAGGCAGGGTTTTGTAGCCTGTAATCATGGCCGAGACGAGACTGCTGCGTTCCTTCAACTCTGCCAGAACGACACCAAGCAAGTGCAAGGCCACCAGGACAAGCAGACCATAAAAGCTGTACAGGTGAACGGTCACAACAGGTTTTCTGATGCTTCGCATCTGCTCATACGCTGCGGCACTGTAGGTTTCTTCTGCGTAGGGCTGCAGTGTGGCGGGGTCGATACCCGGCGCTGCAATCCATTGTGCTATCCAATGCCCTATCGGTGGATAGAAAATGTCGGAGCCAGCCAGGAACAGCCCCGTCGCGGCTTGGACAGTCAGCAACAGAAGCAACGCGGTGATGGCCAATCTGCCTGCCGGGCTGTGCCCCAGGTGAGGTTTGGGGCTGGAGCTGAACAATGAGCTCAAGTGAGTTTTTAGCTGCGTGAAGTAGCCTTTGCCGCCCGGCAGGATCGCCCGCCATCGCGCATTGTCATTGCCCATGAAGCCCCAGATAAACCGCCACAGCAGGTTAACAATCAGAACATAACCGACCCAAACGTGAACGGTTTTGAGAGTTATCTTTCCAGAGTTAGGAATATCGAATGCGCTTGCGTTGAGAATAATCAGTCCCAGGCCCATCAGGAGCAAAACGCACACTGCGTTGATCCAGTGAAACCAGCGGGTTCCGGCATCCCAGACATATTGAAGTTTCAGCTCGGTCATATAAATCCCTGCTCGTTAAACAGATAAGCCATTACTTGTACCCATAACACAGGCGAAAGTCTCCACTGATTTCAAGTTTTGGTGATCCAAATGCGGCATTTGTCAGATTAGTTGGCCTACCTGAAAAAGATGCCGTTTAGTTGATCTGCATCGGGATTCGACATTTTCAGCAAGTTTAAACTGCAAAGCCAGTTTGTATGGAAGAGTGTGCTTGAATGAACACGAATACGATCAGGCTTCGTTTAAAGTCTTCAGTTCTGGCCGCTATGGTTTTAATGACCGCCCCACTTGCTGCTCTGGCGGATGAACAGACCGGTGAATGGGCTATTGGCGAGCGCATTTATCAGGTTAACTGCGTGGCTTGCCATGGTCCGGAGGGTCGGCCCGATCCTGACTCTGCACTGGTGCAAGCACTCGGCGTGGTGCCTGCCAATTTCTCCGATGCCCTGTTCAACAGCCGTGAGCCGGCTGGGACCTGGAAAACCGTCATTACCCATGGCGGCCTTGCCATGGGTTTCTCCGAAAAGATGCCTGCTTTTGCAGCTTCCCTGAGCGAGCAGGAAATCAATGCAGCCCTGACTTACATCAAAACTCTAGGGGGCACCCACGACTATCCCGACGGCAGCCTGAATCTGTTCCTGCCGCTTCGCACCAAGAAAGCATTCCCGGAAGACGAGTGGGTCTGGAAGCAGCGATTTACCGACCAGGAGGGAGATAACGCCTGGAAAAACACACTGGAGTATGAGTTCCGGATTGGTCAGCGCGCGCAGGGAGTGCTGGAGGTGACGCATGAAAAGGAGGGTAGTCAATCGGACTTTGGCCATTTCGAGCCAGGTTTCAAATATGTACTTAAACACGATACTAAAGCTGGGTTTATTGCCACTGCTGCCGCACAAGTCGGCATCCCGTTGAATGGGGATGCCAGTTGGGAGTTCTTGCCCTACATTGCCATGGGCAAGGTTCTCAACGATGCATTTACCTTGCAAAGCAGTGCCCGGCTGAAGCTGGACCTGGAAGACTCAGATTCCAGCAGTGCCGAATTGGCCGGAATCATTCACCGGGTTCACAGCGAGTGGCCGCGCAACTTTTTTCCTGGTTTGGAAGTGGTCGCGGAGCTGCCATTCGAACGGGGAACAGGTAGTTCACGGGAGGATGCGGTGCAGTTCTCATTGCTGCCTCAAGCGCGTATTGGCCTGAACAAACGAGGCAATATTGCCTTGAACGCTGGCGTTGAATTGCCCGTAAACGAAACCGATCGTTACGATTGGCGCGCTTACGTCTATTTTATCTGGGACTTCGCTGATGGCGGGCTATTCGAAGGTTGGTAAGCTTGCAGAAATTGCCCTGAAAAAGCCTTAATCACCGCCATTTTACCGCCCAAGGGGGTGCTTTAATAGTGCCCTAAATGCTATACGGCTATACTGGCGCATTCTGCAACACGGAATCTACTCACCACCGTGAGCCAAGACCAAAACTACAGCCTCAACATCATTATCCTCGCGGCGGGCGAAGGCACGCGCATGCAATCCAATCTGCCCAAGGTGCTGCATACCGTTGGTGGTCAGCCCATGCTGGTGCATTTGCTGCAAACGGCCAGTTTGTTGCAGCCCCATGCCATCCACGTGGTGGTCGGCAGCGGTGCAGATCGGGTATGCGAAGCCTGCGGGGAATTCTCAGTCAACTGGGTGGAGCAGGCTGAACGCAGGGGCACAGGCCACGCGGTAGATCAGGCCATGCCAGCGGTGTCCGATGAAGCCCATGTGCTGGTATTGCTGGGGGATCATCCGCTGATTCCGGCTGATGTGCTGCAGCAGATGTTCAGGCAGCCCTTGCCGCCTTTGGCGGTATTGACCATGGTGCTGGATGATCCCAGAGGCTATGGGCGCATCGAGCGCGATCGCACGGGTCGGATCAATGGCATTGTGGAAGAACGCGATGCAACCCCGGCCCAACGCGCCATCCATGAAGTGAACACCGGCATCATTCTGGCCAAAGCTGCGCCTTTGCGACATTGGCTGCAGCAACTGGAATGCTCCAACAGCAAGAACGAGTATTACCTCACCGACATTTTTGCCATGGCCTACAAGGAAGGCTATGAAATCCGCGCTGTGCAGGCACCGGATCCGCGTGATCTGCAGGGTGCCAATGACCGGCGCCAGGTAGCCGCACTGGAACACCGTTACCGCCAGCGCATGGCCGATGATTTGATGGCCAAAGGCGTCAGCCTGCTGGACCCGGCCCGCATCGATGTGCGCGGGCGGGTTTCTGTGGGCCGTGATGTGGTGATCGATATCAATGTGGTGCTGGAAGGCGAGATTGAACTTGGTGATGGCGTGATTATCGGGCCGGGCTGCGTAATCACGGACTGTTCACTGGCCGCCGGAACTATCATCAAGGCTTATAGCGTACTGGAAGGAGTGCGCACCACTGGCGCCTGTGAAATCGGCCCTTTCGCCCGTCTGCGGCCGGGTACCGAGTTGTCCCGTGGCTCGCGTATCGGAAATTTTGTGGAAGTCAAAAACAGCCAGTTCGGCGAGAACAGCAAGGCTAATCACCTCAGTTATGTGGGTGATGCGCAGATTGGCGAGCGCGTCAATATCGGTGCCGGCACCATTACCTGTAACTACGATGGAGCCAACAAGTTTCAGACCGTGATTGAAGACGATGTTTTCATAGGTTCAGATACTCAGTTGATCGCTCCGGTGACCATCGGCAAGGGTGCTACCATTGGTGCCGGTTCGACCATTAGCAAGAATGCCCCGGCGGGTGAGCTGACATTGAGCCGGGCCAGGCAGGCCACGATTCAAGGCTGGAAACGGCCGCGAAAGACGAGCGACACCTGATGTTCATCTACCAGTCAGGACACTAAAATATGTGTGGAATTGTTGCCGCCAGCGCTCATCGCGATGTGGTGGATATTCTGATCGCTGGCCTGCATACCCTGGAATACCGGGGCTATGATTCAGCTGGTATCGCCATGCAGAACGGCACAACCATCAAGCGGCTGCGCACTTATGGCAAAGTGAATGGTCTGCAGGCGCTGCTGGATGCAACACCCTTGCAGGGTGAATGCGGCAACGCCCATACCCGCTGGGCTACGCACGGCCGGCCCAATACCCTGAATGCGCATCCCTTGATGTCACGCGAAAACGTGGCACTGATTCACAACGGTATTATCGAAAATCACGAAGAGCTGCGTAGTGAGTTACAGGGTTTGGGTTATGAATTTACTTCCGAAACTGATACGGAAGTGATGGCGCATCTGGTGAACCATCTGCTCAGCGAGGGCCATGATCTGTTTGCAGCCGTGCGTCGGGCAGCAACCCGTCTACGTGGCGCCTTCGCCATTGCCGTGGTCTGCGCACAGGAACCGGGTGTGGTAGTGGGTGCCCGCGTAGGCAGTCCCATGGTGCTGGGCCTTGGTTTTGATGAGAACTTCCTGGCTTCTGATATCCACCCTCTTCTGTCTGTCACCAATCGCTTCATTTACCTCGAAGAGGGTGATGTGGTGCGCATCGACACGGCGGGCTATGAAATCCGTGATCATCAAGACCAGCGGGTTGATCGGCCGGTGAAAGAAGCGGAGATGAATGCCGACGCGGTGCAGCGCGGTGATTTCCGCCATTACATGCAGAAAGAAATTTTCGAGCAACCGCAGGTGGTAGCGGAAACCCTCGAAGGTCGTATCAGCGTTGATCGCATCCTGCCGAATATTTTTGGTGTCGGTGCCGATGAAGTGTTGCAGCGTGTGCGGCAGGTACACATCGTGGCCTGCGGCACCAGTTACCACGCCGGTCTGGTGGCCCGTTACCAACTGGAAGAACTGGCCGGCATACCCTGCACGGTGGAAGTCGCCAGTGAATACCGCTACCGCCATCCGGTGGTACCCGAAAATGCGCTGTTCGTGATCATTTCCCAATCGGGTGAAACCGCTGATTCGCTAGCAGCTTTAAGACATGCCAAAGAATCCGGCTATCTGGCCACCCTGGCTATCTGCAATGTGCCCGAAAGC
>JANOGQ010000198.1:0-1627 GCA_031406105.1 Lysobacterales bacterium
GTGCGGGCCTGGGTCGAGGGCACCGAATCTTCCGAAGGCGAGTGGCGGAGCACGAGTGTTTACCACCGGTATGGTAGCGATGGGAAACACTTGGCCACACTGGTACAAGCGCCCGAGCCCGTCTTGCTAAGGGCGAGCGACGGCAAGATGTCCACTTTCTTGCCCGTACCTTTTTCTCCCAACTCTTTCGCACAGGGTCTGGTCTTTCATTACAAATGCTCCTGAAGTTCAGCGCTCACAGTGAGCGCCCATAAAAAAGAGTGACAGCATGCCGGGCTTCGGCGAAAAACAACCAGCGTTCAACCATCATACCCAGCAGGCCGCTGAGAACAGCCAATGTTATCAAGAAAGCAGCCAGCAAATCGCTGTTCACAGCGCTCAGCATGATACTCGCTGCCGGCACAATCAAGCCCAGCAGCAGGGCTATCCTGCGCAATTGCCGGCTGTGTTTACGCGCCACCACATAGCCCATTTCCTGCAGCAGGTAATTTTCCGAAGTATGCGGTGCGTCCAGTTGTCTCACCTTGCCCAGATAGCCCAGGCCGGTCGCTGATCCGGTATCACTTTGGGCTGGCTGGTGATCGATAAAATACCAGTAAGCGATTTTCAATAGCCAGGCCAGTAACAGCACTGGCAGAACCCATCCTGCTGCATTTTCCGGAGCAGAAATCTGCATGATCAGCAGGTACAGCAGGCCACCACTGGACAAGGAGAACAACAGATACAGCGGCATGACAAACCGATTATTCCAGCGCGGTATGGCTTTGAGTGAAGCGTAAATCATGGCGGTAGCCCCAACCGTCAGCAGGCACGCCAGGCAAAGCAGCAGGGCGACTGCTATTCCCAGGGCTGCGGGAATTCCTGGCCAGAATAATCCTGCCATGAACAGCAGTGCCAGCGGATAAGTCAGCACTGCAAATACGCCCTCGCGACTGAGCCAGGAACTGCGCCATTGGCTGAAAGCCCGCCAGGCACGTTCAGGATGACCCAGGTGAAAGGTCGAGGCCAGCAATCCGCCGGTGACCAGAATCAGGGCGCCCGCTGCTGCCCACAAAGCACCCCATGGCGGCGGTGCAGGAATCAAAGCCAAATTCGCCAGCGCCAGCCAGACCAGCAAACCATAGCCTGCTCCCGACGCAGTAGTAAAAAGTATGACTGAATAAGCAGGATGCATTCAGCTTTTGCCATGCGCTGACAGCGCTTTATCCAGCCAGGCGAAGAAGCCATCGGCAGCGTCAATTTTGGCTTGCTGCGGCTCTGGCCTTGCCGTGCTGTTGCTGGCTGCTGTTGTCTTCCTGGGCCGCGGTGGCAAATAGCGATTCACCGGTTCAAAGCCGCTTTCCGGCATCAAGGCATAACCGCCACGGCTTTCAGTCATTCGGGACACTGCAGAATCGGCATCAGCAAAATCGCCAAAATGCCGGGCTCCGGTAGGACAAGCCATCACGCAAGCAGGTTGGCGTTCACTCTCCGCCAGGTTTTCGTTGTAGATGCGGTCCACACACAAGGTGCACTTTTTCATCACCCCGTCTGCCTGATCGAATTCGCGGGCGCCGTAAGGACAGGCCCAGGAACATAACTTGCAGCCTATGCAGGAATCAGCATTGACCAGTACGATGCCATCTTC
>JANOGQ010000200.1:0-3579 GCA_031406105.1 Lysobacterales bacterium
AGTTTATGCTGCCTCTCCAACTATCTTCTAGAATTCTAGTGGTATTTTATTATGTTCCTCTTCAGAACAGTGTTGTTATCCCTGCCCGGTGGCAAGATCGTGGTCAAACGTGGCTTGCTTACCGAACTGGAGTCGGAGGCAGAGCTGGCCGCTGTGCTGGCACATGAGATCGTTCATGCGGATGCTGCACATGGGGCTCGTGCTCAATCCAAGGGTATGCTCACGCAGGTCGGTACCGTGGTCAGTATGGTGGCCTTGGGCAGTGCTGTGGATAATGCTGCTGCCCGTGAAATTGCCATGCTGGTACCGCAGGTGGGAGCACAATTACTGACGCAGAAATACGGCCGTGATGCGGAACGCGAATCTGACCAATACGGCATGCAGTACCTGTCGGAAGCCGGCTACGATCCACAAGGTGCGGTCGAGTTGCAGAAGACTTTTTTGAAGCTTTCTGAAGGCCGCAACAGTGACTGGCTGTCCGGGCTATTTGCCTCTCACCCGCCTTCTCAGGAGCGTTTGGACAACAACATAAAGACTGCCCGGACTCTGCCTGCAGAGGGCGAAGTTGGCCGAGCACGCTATGCGGAAAAAACCGCTTATTTACAGCGCGTCAAGCCTGCCTACGATGCCTTTGATGAAGCCAACAAGGCTTTGTCAGAAAACCAGCCGCAGCAAGCGCAAAGAAAATTGCAACAGGCTCTGGCCATTGAGCCGCGCGAATCACTGTTTCATGCGCTACAGGGCGATATCCATGCATCGAACAACCAGCTGCGGCCAGCCATGGATTCCTACTCACGAGCCATCGCTGCCAATGACAACTTTTTCTATAGTTATCTGCGGCGCGGCCAGGTGGAATACAAACAGAATAAATCGGAAGCGGCCCGCGCTGATCTGGAAAAAAGCCTGCAGCTGATGCCTACTGCCGAAGCCCATTACATTCTGGGTATGCTGGACAAGAATCGTGGTGATAGGGACAAATCCATGCAGCATTTCCAGGCTGCAGCGCAATCGCAATCGCCAGCCGGACAGCAAGCCCGGCGTGAATTGATCCAGATGGATTTGCCCAGTAACCCCTCGCGTTATGTGGCATCCAAGGCCATGGTGGACAAGAGCAACCGGGTTTGGGCAGCGATTGGCAACCAGTCTGGCGTGGCCATACGCGATATAGAAATCAGCTTTGCCTGGCTGGACGAACGCAACCAGACCCGCCAGAGCAAGGTCATGTACCGCGGGCCGCTGGCCAGTGGCAAACAGGACAGCATCCAGCTGGGCATTCAGCTGAACAGCCCCGAAGAACTCAGTCAACGGGTGAAGGTGGGCGTCACTGCTGCCCGCATCGCTGAGTAATGAGCTGAACCGACTTTGATATTTGATCTGCACACACACAGCAATTTCTCGGATGGAGCACTTTCGCCCGCTGACCTGATCAGCCGTGCTGTGCAGAAGAGAGTGGACGTGCTGGCCATTACAGACCATGACACCGTGGCGGCCTGTCAGCAGAAAGCAGCTGCTGGCCAGAACATCAAACTGATTCCCGGAATTGAATTTTCCACCCAATGGGAAAATAGCAGCATCCATGTGCTGGGGCTGAATTTTGATGTGCATAGCCTGGTCATTCAGCAAGCAGCTGATGCACAAACCCATGCGCGTCATCAGCGAGCGAAGCAGATTGCCATCAACCTGGAAAAACAGGGCATCAGCGATGCTTATGCCGGTGCCTGTTCTTATGCGCCGCGAGGCTATCTGGGCAGGCCACATTTTGCGCAGCATATTGTTGCCATCGGCCAAGCCAGAAACATGCAGGCAGCCTTCAAAAAATACCTGGCGGCTGGCCAGCCAGGGGATGTGCGGAAGACCTGGGCTGAGCTGCCCCAGATCATCGACTGGATAAGGGCTGCCAAGGGCATAGCCGTACTCGCTCATCCATTAAAGTATTGTTTCACCGGCAGCAAGCTGAAACGTCTGCTGCAAACCTTCAAAGAGCTGGGAGGCCAGGGCATGGAAGTGGTATCAGGACAACAAACACCAGAACAGACGCGCCACATGAGTCGTTTGTGCAGCGAGCTGGATTTGCTGGCCTCCTGCGGCTCCGATTTTCACAGCGCGGATACCCATTGGGCTGAATTGGGCCGCTTCAGCCCTCTGCCCGCGGACCTGAGGCCAGTTTGGGATAGCTTCTGAATTGCCCCTAGGGGAGAGCTCGGAAATTCGCCCCTGAAGTACCGGAGTTTCCGCTGATCAATCAAGCCCAGCAATGAAGCCCGGAAATCGTTCCGGGCCACTCTTCCAATCCGCAGAACATCAGGACCCGGCTTTGGCCAGCGCCTGCTCCAGATCAGCCAGGATATCCTCTATGTCTTCGATACCCACGCACAGCCTGATCATGTCGGGTGTAACCCCGGCAGACTTGAGTTCCGCTTCCGACAATTGCCTATGGGTGGTGGAAGCCGGATGTGCCGCCAGTGATTTCACATCGCCGATATTCACCAGCCGCAGGAACAATCCCAGCGCATCGTAGAATTTGACCCCGGCATCGTAGCCACCTTTGATACCAAAGGTCAGCAGGGCTGAAGGTTTACCGCCGGCATATTTCTGCGCGAGATCGTAATAAGGAGAATCGGGCAGCCCGGCAAAGTTGACCCAGGCTACCTGAGCATGCGTACTCAGGTAATTTGCCACCGCCAATGCATTATCACAGTGGCGCTGCATGCGTAAAGGCAGAGTTTGCATACCCTGCAAAATCAGGAAGGCATTGATGGGGCTGAGCGCTGAACCAGTGTTGCGCAGGGGCACGGTTCGGGCACGTGCGATATAGGCGGCTTCAGCCATGGCCTCGGTGTAGATTACACCATGATAAGAAGCTTCCGGCGTGGTCAGCATGTGGAATTTTTCCGGGTAATCGGCCCACGGGAATTTACCACCATCGACAATCACACCACCCAGGGAATTGCCGTGACCGGCCATGTACTTGGTCAGGGAATTCACCACGATATCAGCGCCCCACTTTATCGGTTTGATCAGTGCGGGTGTGGCGACAGTGTTGTCCACGATCAGTGGTACGCCATGCGCATGGGCCATTTGTGCCAGCGCTTCAAGATCCACAATATTACCCGCCGGGTTGCCGATGGACTCGCAGAATACTGCCGTGGTCTTATTATCGATCAGCTTGGCCATGGCCTCAGCCGAATCATCGGCCGCGAAACGGCATTCAATGCCCAGGCGCGGCAGCATGTGCTTGAACAGCGTGTAGGTGCCACCATAAAGCTGAGGAACCGTTACGATGTTGTTGCCCTGCTCGGCTATGTTCAGCACTGAATAATTGACCGCTGCGCTGCCCGCACTCAGGCCCAGAGCCGCCAATCCGCCCTCCAGCGCCGCACAGCGTTGTTCCAGCACATCGGTGGTCGGGTTCATGATACGCGTGTAAATATTTCCCGGCACGGCCAGGTTGAACAGGTCAGCGCCGTGCTGGGCACTTTCAAATTCGTAGGCAACTGTCTGGTAGATCGGCACCGTCACCGCTTTGGTGGTGGGATCTGATTTGAAACCAGCGTGAACGGCCAGGGTCTGGTCTTTCAT
>JANOGQ010000494.1:0-3310 GCA_031406105.1 Lysobacterales bacterium
CCGAGGATCACCGCAAAGCGCTGATTCAGAATCTCCTCCATGGAGATCGCGCCGCCTTCCATCTTGACTTCGAAGCCCTTCAGGGCTGCGGTAGCTGCGGCAATCTCATCGCTGTCCAGGAAGGAGGCGATGGTGTCATCAAAGGACGCGAGGTCCTGGCCGAACTGGCCCACGGTGGCGGCATCCACGCGGCGGCTGCGCAGGAAACCACCGCCCAGTGCTGAATCAAACGTTGCATCATCGTCGCTGCTGGACCGGCCGGCATTGCTGGTTCCGGAAACTTCTATCACTGGTGGGCTCTTTTTAAACAGGCCGCCCAGGAAGCCACCGACTACAGCACCCACTACCGCGCCCAGCGGGCCGCCAGCGGCCAGACCGATAGTAGCGCCAATGCTGCCGCCTACGCCGCCCTGGCCACCGAATATCTTGTCGCCCAGAATGCCGCCCAGAATGCCGGCGATACCGTAGGCTATGTTGGAATAAGCGGCCGCGTTACCGAACAGTGCCGGCGCTCCGGAACTGCTGATACCGCTGCTCACACCACCCAACGCGGTGGGCAGGTTCTGAAAGCCCATGCCAATTCCGCTGCCGGTGACCAGCGAGCCAATACCCGCCAGGCCACCTCCGCCCGAAGCAGCACCAGACCCGCCGATCGCGCTGCCAGTGCCACCGACGCCGGCAGGAATGCCTGCGGCTGCAGCGCCCGACGCGCCGAAGCCCAAGGCGCTGGTAATGGATACCAGGATGGGGCGAGTAATGGCAGCGTGTGCCATTTCGGCCAGCCAGTTCTGGAAGAAGGTTTTGATGCTGTCCATGGCGTTCTTGGCGCCGGTGAACATGCCCTTCCACAGATCTGCACCCAGATCATCGATGCGCTCGATACCACGCTCGAAGGCTTTCTGGAATGTATCGACATCAGCGGCCTGCTGCTGCAGGGCTTTCTGCCGGTCGTCGGCTTCTTTCTGTGCCGCCTCAGCTGCTTTGCCAGCCGCATCAATGGCCTTCTGCCCGGCCTCCTGGGCGGCATTGCCCCAGCCGGTGGCTTCGGCCATCGAGCGGGAATACTCCGCCTGCAGCTGGATCAGCAGCCCCTCGTAGTAGAGAACATCTGCGCCGCCTTCGGCGATCTTGGAATTGAGCAGGGCCTGTTCTACGCTGAAGGTGCGCTGCAGCTTGGTGAGTGGGTCGAGGCGGTCAGCCAGCGTAGCCAACGCCTGCGCAGCTGCAGCCGCTGCTTTTTCGGTAGCCCGTAATTCTTCCGCATACTCTTCAGCAGACTTTGCAGCATTCGGTAAAATAGCAGCCTGTTTGGTGAGGATGTTATTGACGTTTTGAACAGCTTTGACTACGCGTTCGCTGGCGTCCTCGCCAAACTGGCGCATCGTTTCGGAGACCTGGCCAAGGTTCTCTTTGAAGCTTTCGTCGATGCGTTCGACCAGCCCTGTGAACGCAGCGGCAGCGCTCTCGAAATCACCTACCGCCAGCGCGAGAAGCGCTTGGCCTGCTGAAGTAACGAACTCGGTAATCGGTGCGGTGATGGCCTGTAGGGTGTCCACAATCACGGTGCCAGCGGCCCAGATCGCTTCGGCCGCAAGCGTCACTGTTTCCTTGAGGATGGTGAACCCGGCCACTAATACACGTATTAAGTTTCCCAGGAACTCGCCCGCCTTTTCCCAGGAATCAGTTGATTTCGCGCTATCAACAAATTGCTCGGCCAACGCGGAAAGTGCCGGAAACAGGCCTTCAGCGATTTGCCGCTTTATGCCAGTGACCACCCCCTGGGAGCGTGAAAGGTTGTCGTTGAACTGGTCAGAGGCATCAGCAAATTCCTGCGACATCACCAGGCCCAGGCGCTCGGCTTCCTCCTGCATCGCCGCCATGCCTTCCTTGCCTTCGGCAAACAAGGGGACCAGCTCGGCGAAGCCACGGCCAAAGATGGCACTGCCTGCTGCGGCTCGCGCATTGGCATCAGTCATCTTGCCCAGGCGGTCGGCAATCTCGATGAACTGGTCTTCGGGGGAGAGTGAGCGGAGATCTTCGTAAGCGAGCCCGAGGCGACCGAACGCCGACACCTGGGTTTCGACACCGTCACCCAGATCCGCAACGGCGCGCTGAGACTTCAGCATTGCCTTGGCAAAGCTATCCAGCGAACTGCCGGAAAGCTCGGCGGCATAGCCCATTCCGCTGATAAACTCGGTAGAGGCGCTGAGCTGAATGGAGAGATCACGCACATGATCGCCCTGGTCAGCTATAGCTTTCGCAAAGCGCCCCAGGCCGAATACCGCGCCGGCAGCGATCGTAGCGGCGCCGGCAATGCCAGCGGCAAATTTGCCAATGCTGCCGCTGGCGAACTGGCCCAGCTTGGTCTGCTTTTCGATGGAGTTGTTTAGCTTGTCCAGCTCGGCGCGCGTGGCTTGTGCAGCACGGACCCCGCCACTGGCATCGCCCGTGACTTTGTAGCCGGTTTTGAACTCACGTGCCATGCGCTTTCTCTGCCTGATCGGCCAGTTGTTTCAGCGCACCCAGCTCGATCAGCCGAACGTCGGTGATCAGGCCGGAGTGCTGCCTGGGGGGTATGCGGAACATTTCAAAAACAGATTGCAGAGCGGTGTAGTTCAGGCCCATGCGCTGGCCGTAGTCGTTGCGCTGCCACTGGGTATCGCAAAAGCAAAACAGGTTCACGGCCCGCCAGTTGTCGGGCATGATCTCCATGCCCTGCTCGCCTTGCGGGCCGAACACCTTTTCCCGCAGGTGGTCGGGTAGATCTTCCGGATATACATCCGGATCGGAATCAACGGCAGGTTGCGCTGTTACCCAGTGCTGCCCTGCCTCGAAGAGTTTTTTCGGCGCACTTCCTCCATGGTCTTTTTGCCATAGACGATCACCAGGGCGCCCTCGCCCAGGGCGTCAAGGTAGAACGGGTTCAGCAGAGCGGCCTCAAGGTTCTCTTCGGAGAACTCAATAGGCTGGTTCTCCTGGTCCTGTACATCGGCCCAGCCCACCAGCAGGCGGCGGATCACATCCTCACCCGTCATGCTCTTGTTCTGGATGGCGTCGCGCAGCTCTTTCTGCTCATCGGTGTTGATCACCTTGAACTTGCCTTTGAAGCTCACCACGGTGCTGCCACCGGTGGGGCTTAAACATTCAGCTTTCAGTGGCAGGGTTACTTCGGTTCGGGAACCTTTAAAAAACAAATTGGACATGGTCGTTTTTCCTTCCGGTCGTGTAGGCGGCGATGGATCTCCGCGGAATAGTAGAGCGCGGGCGCCACGGCCTCGCTCCGGGGAAACAGGCGCGGCACGCGGTCGAT
>JANOGQ010000228.1:0-2352 GCA_031406105.1 Lysobacterales bacterium
CACCATGGAACACGACCAGAAATCCGGTGGCTATATCATAACCGCCGTTAACTGATCGACTTGTTGGCAGATGCTTGACCCTGAGTGTATGATGCTTTTGCTGCGTAACGTGGCGTGTTCGTTGGAGTGATGGTTCCTGAAGCGATCATGATTCAATTCAAGTCCGTTCCAATTACCGTTTCGTTCTAATCAGCAGGTCACCTGCCTGGGTGAGATCCCGGGGTGTATTTAAGGATTTGTGAAGTGAGTTCCAGACATGTCAGATGAAGTAGTTGGCACCGTAAAATGGTTTAACGATGAAAAAGGTTATGGTTTCATTGCCCGCGAAGGTGACCGTGATGTATTCGTGCACTATCGCGCCATTGAAATGGAAGGCCGCAAAACCCTCAAAGAAGGGCAGCAGGTAAAATTCCAGATTGGCGAAGGCCAGAAAGGCCCACAGGCGGAACACGTCAGTCCCGTCTGAACCAGTCACAGAAGCAGGCATAAAATAGAGCAATCCCCGGTCGGCAGAAGCAGGCCGGGGATTTTTTTTGCCCGATTTATTTTCGAGTATACAAGGCGAAAAAAGAAAACCCGGCCAGGGCCGGGTCAGTACTCACGATGATGTCCTCAATACTCTAATTCATAGAGTCCATCTATTGGTGGAGCGGGCCGAGTTTTCCCCCTTGGCCGTTTCCTTTCTTGCCTGTTCCCCATGCATTCTGTTTGCAATTTGAGCAAGCTAATAAACCTGTACTTTCTCTAACTCTGCCAGAGGCAGTACAACTGATCTTTTAGTCAGTTTGCAGGTGGCGAATTCCTTTCATGTTCAAGATTGACCAGCGGCTAAGCGCCTGTCCTGCAAAGTGTCATCCCTGGTCTCAAATTCTTAGTCCCGATGCCATCTGGCAGTCCCAAGTCGGGAAGAGACGGAGCCTCGTTTGGGCATAGAGGGGCGAGGATCCGTCTCGTTCCCACTAACTGCTACCAGTCAGTTAGTTCGGTATTACTAGAGCAAAAATCGGGCCAAACCAGATCAATTAGCCATAATGGTTCATAAACAGAGAGTTAGACATTTTGGTGGGCAAAAAAAACCCGCCATTGCGGCGGGTTCGATGTCAGTGTGTGACAGGCCGGTGACAATTATTGTCACTTAGGGAAGCTCTGATTAATTCGTCCCTGAAGCATCAGAGCACGCAAAACAAAAAATGTCATTTTTGTTTTGCTTCATTTTCAATGATTTACAATCATCGAAAATGGCCGCACATCCTTGTACCGCGGCAACTCTGAATAAATCAGAGTTGCCTTAGGTCTCTTGCACCGGAGGAGCGGCCCCGACCGCGATAGGATCGGCTCGATGTAGCCTCCTTCAATCTCAAATAAGCCGCAACCAGTTCCATTGATCTTCGGTCTGGCCGTTGAAGAGGCCAAAAAAAGCATCCTGAATCTTGCGCGTTATGGGCCCGCAACCACCAGCACCGATGGTCATGTGGTCCACTTGCCGCACCGGCGTGACTTCTGCGGCCGTGCCAGTCATGAAAATTTCATCGGCGGCGTAAAGCTGCTCGCGGGCGATAGTTTGCTCATGGACCTGGAAACCCAACTGGGCCGCCAAGGTGATCACGGTGCTGCGGGTAATGCCTGAAAGAATGGAAGCAGAACCGGGTGGTGTCAGAATCCGGCCTTGTGACACGATAAAGAGATTCTCGCCAGCGCCTTCGCTGAGCAGGCCATCGTTACCCAGCGCAATGCCCTCTTCAAAGCCACGATCACGGGCTTCAAGGCCAATCAGCTGGCTGGACAGATAATTACCACCGGCTTTCACGCCAGCCGGGATGGTATTGGGAGCCAACCGATTCCAGGATGTGATACAGGCGCGGATTCCGTTGCGCAGGCCTTCCTCGCCGAGGTAAGCGCCCCACTGGGTGGCGATGATCACCACATCCACTTTATTCATGTCTTTGGGCAACACGCCCAGGCCACAGTTACCGCGCATGACCAGCGGCCTCAGATAGGCACTTTTCAGGCCATTGGCCTTGATGGTGTCGCAGCAGGCCTGGCTCAACTCTTCGTTGCTCCAGGTCAGCGGAATTCGATAAACGTCAGCGGAGTAGCGCAAACGCCTGATGTGGTCTTCCAGCCTGAAAACCGCGGTGCCCTTATTGGTTTCATAGGCGCGTATGCCTTCAAATACCGAACTGCCGTAATGCAGGGCGTGGGTGAGCACGTGAACCGTGCAGTCAGCAGAGTCACGCATTTCGCCATTGAACCAGATTTTCTTGATATCGCTCATGGAGTTGTCTTTTGCTTGGGGGTGAAGGGTGAAAGTATCCTAGACGGCCACTGGGGTCAGAGTAAAGGGACAGAGTA
>JANOGQ010000292.1:0-7363 GCA_031406105.1 Lysobacterales bacterium
GAAGATGACGTCGGCATAACCATCGCCGTTTACATCGCCCGCGCTGGCCACGCTGTTGCCCATGTACGCGCTCTCCTGGTTCGACTCGATCTGGCCATCGGCGCTGGTGTTGAAGGCCCCGGCCCCACCGAAATACAGAAAGGCGGCGCCTTCGTCGGTCTGCCCATTGTCGTAAAAGTAAGCCCCGACGATGACGTCGGCATAGCCGTCGCCGTTGACATCGCCCGCGCCGGCCACGCTATAGCCCATGGACGCGCTATCCTGGTTCGATTCGAGCAGGCCTTCGGCGGTGTTGGTGAGCACAGACTTGATCGTGATCGGGTATTCGGCCGCCTGCTCGTCGATGACCATCAGCAGACGGTCACCTTCTGCTGCGAGTGCCACGGGCAGCTCATGGCCGCTGGCATCCTGGGCCGTTACGCCGCCCAGTTGCAGCGAGTTGGATGCACCGCTCAGTTCCACGACGTTTCCATTAATTTGCGCCCGTGCCTCGCCGATGACCAAAACCACCGACAACGGCTCAGCGCCGGACGGGCCTTGTTGCAGGGTAATGGTCTGTTGCAAGCCCTCCGGGCCATTGTCATAACGGGCGCTGAACCCCGGCCAGCTCAATGTCACCTGTGCAGCGTCGGCTGCGACTTCGGCCAGGCCGAGCTCCTGGA
The DNA here is from genome assembly GCA_031406105.1 of Lysobacterales bacterium. Taxonomy (GTDB): domain Bacteria; phylum Pseudomonadota; class Gammaproteobacteria; order Xanthomonadales; family SZUA-36; genus JAWXBM01. The sequence continues at coordinate 663 of JANOGQ010000292.1, forward strand.
TGTCCTGTTTAGAACCGCTTTGTTTGGAAGCAAGGGGCTGGCGGCCATAGCCAATCAGCGCAATCGACGCCAAAAGATCGTTGTCTGCGCTGCGCGCGACCAGGCGAATGCCTTGCTCATCGAAGTAGGTACGAAAGCCCTGCGTCCGGTTCGGTGCCTGCAAGCCTACATCGTTGACGCTGGTCTGGTACTCGCGTTGCGCCAGTTCGCGCTGGGCTTCAGTCAGCCATGACGATCCGGGGGCCAGGTCCGGTGTTGCGGCATTTACACCCCAACTGCCCAGCACGGCAAGTAATCCGAACAAAAGCAACAGGCGATTCATGGCAACCCCGACTGGAAGTGATCAAAGAGCATAGGCGCAATGTTTGCCTATTTCCACCTGTCCAGGGCGGCGCCCGGGAAAAGGGGTGAGAGTAGAGTGTAGGTAGCATTAAAGCCATTTTGCCAGCCAGGCCAGAACCGCGAATGTATCGGAACGCATTTTTTATCCATATATGGCCTGGCATTGCGCGAATTGTCACGCCTTTTGCCAGTTGGAGGCTGGAATCTATCTCTTTACCCATCAATGTCGCGACAATTCCGACCACTGGGCGTAGCAAGTCCTGCCGCCAGCAGATGTTTGCAGCGGTCAGTCAAAACCTGGTTTGGACAAAACCCGGTTTGGACTCATTCGCTCAAATCCATAAATCTGATGATGCGCTTGGCTCGCTGCCGTCGGGTGCTGACCTCACCGCGCTCCAAAAGGCCAACGACGGCCGCTGGTATTTCTCGCTCGATACCTTCAGAGCGATCGGCGGCGTCAATGTTGGCCCGGAAGACGTGGTCGCCTGGAACGGCTCCACCTACGAGTTGGTTTTCGACGGATCGTTGGCAGGGATCCCCGCCGGCGCCGCCGTAGATGCGCTCGCCGAGACGCCGGGGGACGGTCTGCTGCTCTCGTTCGATGTCTCAATACCGATCGGGTTGCTGGTTATTGACGATGAAGACCTCGTGGCGTGGGATGGCACGACGCTCTCGCTGGCGTTTGACGGTTCGGGCTTTGGCATCCCTGCGGCGCTGGATTTGGACGCCCTTGACTACGACGCTTCGGACGAATCGCTTTACATTTCCTTCGACGGCGGCGCCCAACTCGGTGGCGTCGATTTCGATGATCATGAGATCCTGCACTTCGACAATGTGAGCTGGACCAAAGTCGCCTACGCGGGCCTCGCCGAGAGCGGCATCGGCGCCGCCGACCTCGATGCTATGGACTTTGTTACAGTCAGCAACTTCATCTTCAGCGACGGTTTCGAAACTGTGGGATCAGATTGAGCCAACCAACTTTTAACCCGGCAGCGCCTGATTCTTTTTCACCGCCGCGATAGCCCATTCGGCAATGGCAGCGTTCTGGACTTGCGGGGACATCCGGTAGACGCTTTTGGTACTTCCGCTACTCCGATATACTTTCTCACCACGGATCGGTGTAATCCTCATATCAACACAATCCTTCCCCGGAGTCTTGATGCGTGCGCTGTTTGCAATCATCAGCGCCACTTCCTGAATGTGAACCAACGCCGTCCAGGCGCTTGAGGTGCGCTTTTTTCCCGGCGAGCGTGTTTATGCCTATGAAGCCAGCGCCCAACATGGTGCCAGCACCATCATCCTGCACAACATTGCGATCATCAATAATGGTGTGGCGCCTGTTGCCCTGAACGAAGTCGCCATTGAACTGATGCTCGGCGAGCGTGTGCTTGATCAGCGCACACTCGGCGTGGAGGAACTGACGCGTTCGGCCGCCGGCAGCGCGGGCATTCAACCAGCCGGCCTGCTCGATGTGCTGGCGTTCCAGTTTGGCGGATCTGCACTGTTACCTGCGAACACTATGTTATCGGCTGATCTCTCTCTTGATCGCGGCGAAGCCCTGCTCATCTCGTCTCAGGTGTTCGCGTTTCGCGGTGCGCGGGATTCCCTGCGCGTGCGCGCGAACGGCGATGCCGCAGAGGGGCAACTCGCGATTCGTACAGGTGCGTCACAAACGCAGTTCAGCTTTACGCTTCAGGGAGTCTGGTTTAATGGCAGCGGTGCAAGCTTTCACACGCACCATCGCTGGACGCCCATGCAGGAGTTTGGATTCGACTTGTTGCGCGTTGATGCGAATGGCTCAACTCATCGCAGCGACGGCAAGCGTTTTGGCGACTATTTTGCCTAAGGCGAACCCGTTTTTGCCGCTGCAGCCGGGCATGTCGCCTATGTGGTTGCTGGTCAGGGCAAAGACCCCGCTGCGATGCAGCAACCGGGTGAGACGATCGAGGCTTACTTCGAACGTCTGCAGCAGGACCAATTCGGGCGCATTGCCAAGGGCGCGCCAGGCGTTGGCGGCAACAAGATTATTATCGATCATGGCAACGGCGAGTTTTCGTTCTACGATCACCTGCAGCGGGAAAGCGTGAGCGTAAGTGTGGGTTACCCGGTTGAGCGCGGTGCGCGCATCGGCGCAGTCGGTTCGTCGGGCAACTCGACCGAACCGCACCTGCACTTCCATTTTTGCAATAGTTTTCCATGGCCGCTGAAACGTGTAATCCAAACCCGCCAAAATGTGACGGCAGGCTTTAGATCAGAAAACTTTCGGTAAATTCAGCATGGGAAAATCCATGAAAAGAATTATTGCTCTGTGCGCCGCTTTCGGTGTACTGGTTTTGATGAGCGTGTCAGCATCAGCAACAGACCAGTTGTGCCGATTGGCTATTTATATCAAGGACTCGCAGTTCGCGCAGCAACAGATGGCCACAGCCGCCCAAGCGCAACAGAAGGTGCGCGAGGCACAGGCGCGATCAGGCAAGCCGACACCGCCGATTACCGCGGCAGCGAACACGATCTCATGATGCAGTGCCTGGCCAGCCCCACACTGCCGATCGGGGGAGGACCCTGAAGCAGACGGGGACGATAACTCGCAGGTCAGCGGTGAAATCAGGGTCAATATGAAACGGAAGTTTGAACCGCTGTGATCATCAGCCGGCCACATTCCAGGCAAAGTGACGTCTATTTAGCGTGAGACGTGCGCCAGTTCGCTGGAGTAGTCGTGCTCCAGCGCCGGAAAGCACGGGTGAATGCGCTGGCATTGCAATAACCGAGTACCTCAGCAATGTGGGATATTTCCATCGCCGTGTCCTGAAGCAATTGCCGGGCGATCTCAAAGCGCATTTCGTCTGTTACTTCCCTGAAGCTGGTGCCCGCGGCACTCAAATGACGATTCATCGTGCGCCTGTTTATCGAAAACAGTTCAGCGACCTGATCTGCCGAGGAGTGGCCGGTCACAATTGAGGTACGCAAAAGTCTGCGTACCTGCTCCAGAAAGTCTTTCTCTTGCAGCACGTCCAGCTTGTCAACTTCCTGCTGCAGAAGCTGAAGTAGCTCAGGACTGGAACCGCGCACACTACGTTTCAGCCAGTCGGCGGAAAACACCACCGCGTATTGTTCTGCGTCGAAGGCGAGTGGAGCCTGAAAAAACCGGTGGAACGGAGCAACAGCCGCTGGTTTACGATGGGCAAAACGGACTTCAATCGGTTTCCAGTCGTTGCCGCACAGCTCACCAAGGATATTGAAGGCCACTGCTACCGCCCCATCCCCCACCTGTTCGTTACCAGCGGTCCGCGCCTGATAAATCTGGTACTCAAACATTGCTGAGCCGGAATCCAGGCTCAGGCTTGTCGTGGCACCCCGGACATGGAGGTGCATAAAGCCAATCAGGCTTCGCAGTGCGGATCCCACGTCTGGCGAGTACTTCGCCAGCAATCCCACCAGGCCGAAAGAAACCAGGCCCGCCTGTTGCCCCACGAGTAATCCGAAATGCGGGCACCCCGTTCGTTCTGCGCATTGCATCAACAATCGGCCCCGCGCCCGATAGGAAATCTGATTGTTGGGGTTATCAAACAACGCGGGGTCGACACCCACTTTTCCCAACACCTCGACAGGGTCAAAGCCCAGGCTCCTCAGGACCTCAGGCACACCAATGGTTGCACCAATGCGAACCATTGCTTGTGCAGCCGGTTGCCCTTGCACCGGCTGTGCCCACCCAATTGTTTTGTGTTTGTTTGATCTCAATCAATTACCGCACCAGAATTTGTCCCAAAAAGTATAACAGCTGTCCCGATGTGTGCAGCGGACTTTCGGGGCAGGGCACATACTTCCCATCAGTGCTCGCACAGGATGCAGCACTTTGCTAACCGATGGAGCCCGGCCAATGATGAAACAGATTCGATATCTCGCAACCCACTTGTTTTTACTGTTGGCCATACTCTTCTCAGTGAATTTCATCAACTTGGCAAACGCCAGCGAAGAAGCCATGAAACCTGAGCTGCCCAAAGCAAAGCAGACCTCTTTGGGTTTGTACATGACGGCCGCCGAGGCCTACGGGAAGTGGCAGGCAGACCCTGAGAACATCAAGATCCTCGATGTGCGCACTACCGAAGAATTTCTCCACACCGGTCACGCGCCAATGGCGTGGAATGTTCCCCTCATGTCGCAGACCTACGAATGGGATGCACAAAAGGAATATTTCAGGATGAAGCCTAATCCTGATTTCATTGACCAGGTGCTGCGGTTCGCCAAGCCATCCGACACCCTTCTGGTGATGTGTCGTTCCGGTCCCAGGGGTGCCATGGCGGTCAACCGCCTTGCCGAAGCTGGATTCACTAATGTCTTCAATATCACCGATGGGATGGAAGGTGACGAGGTTAAAGACCCCGAAAGCCTGTACAACGGCCAGCGGCTCAAAAATGGCTGGAAGAACTCAGGGATACCCTGGACGTACACGCCCGATCCCGAACGCATGCAATTTGTAAAGTTTGAAACAAAGGAGAAATCAGAATGAGTACTGAAGCTAACGGTGTTTCCCGGCGGGAAGCGTTGATGTCGATGGGTGGAGTTGCTGCAGGTGCGGCACTGGCTGCAACCGGAGTGATCAGCAGTGCTCAGGCCGCTGAAGAAGGCAGCCGGGCTGTGATCAAAGAGGTTGATGGCAAGAAAACGAGTACGATAAACCTGGACTGGAACGAGGTGTATTACACCAACTGTCCACTGGTATCCGCCAGCAATGTGGACCAGGAGCTCGGCTGGACCAACGAGGAATACCTGAAAATTGGTGTCAAATACGCCTATTTCCGCTCGCGCCCGGAGACCGACTGGTACCCGCACTACATTCACAACCAGGAAAACCTGATTCGCTTCGGCGGCCTGTTTCCACCGATTCACGTTCATGCGGACTACCGCCGGACCCGGATGCTGGGTTTGACGCACGTTCCCTATGAAGGCGGATGCCTGATGGTGCGAGCCAAGGACAACCTGTTTCGGATGAGCGACCTGAAAGGCAAGAAAATCGGCATCACCAGGAGCCTCAATACGCTCAAGAACGACTGGTGGCGCATCCAGGAACACCAGGGCATCCTGGCAATGCTGAGCATGAACGGCATGACGGAACGGGATATCCAGCTCGTCGATTTCCCGTATCCGGATGACTGGTATGACGATCCCAAAATGCTGTTTCCGATGCACAACCCGTCGCATTGGCAGCTGAACCGGGACCACAAGAACGATCTCGCTTTCCGCCCGCTGGAAACTGCAGTTCTCGAAGGCAAAGTCGACGCAATCTATACCCAAAGTGGACCCTTCCAGCATATCCAGGAAGCGACGGGGGAATTAGCCGCGATTGAAAACCTGGCCAACTATCCTGATTGGCGACTCCAGGTCGCCAATATCCCCGCCATCATTACCTGCACAGATGTGATGGCTGAGGAGCACCCGGAACTGGTCGTCGCATTCATGAAAGGCATGATCCGGGTAGGTCGCTGGGCAAACGAGCACAAGCGCGCCGCAGCGGCGATCCTCAACAAGCAAACCTACTACCTTGACGAAGAGGATACTTACCGGGGCATCAAGGACGTGGATATGGTGCCCAATCTTTCGGCCCAGAACCTGGCCATGGTGAATATCGGCAAGGAGTTCATGCTCAAGCACGGCTACATCAAGAATGACTTCGATGTAAGCGAGTGGGCTGCACCGGAGTTCTTTGAGCAAGCGGCGATGGAGTTGCTTGAAGCTGCGGTCGATAAGAGAAAAATGGAAGCGATTCCCACCCCGCCGGGGCGCATAGGATAACCGGTCGGAAACGCCTGGCACGGACGGTAACCAGGGCTGCAGAATGGGAGTAACAAACTGCTGGGTATTCGATCGCTCACCATCGCCGCAGTTTTCATAGCTCTGGTCATGCCTGTTCGTGCGTGGGGCCAGGCAACGCCCCAGGTCCAGCAGCCGACACCGTCCGCGCAGACCTAGGCTGCTACGCGCATGACAAAGCTTGGTTACCGGGCGCCCACCAGCGTCAAGGAACCAGACCATCTGGTATTTTTGGGGTCAGAGTGGTCCCAATTGTCTCTGACCCCAATGGTCTTAATAAGCCTTAACCGGGGAAACGAAACCGTTCGGCTTGAGGGCCAGCAAAGAACATTCCAGTTTTTGAAAGATATTTTCTGCGGTGTTGCCGATGATAAATCCTGGAATGCCTTTACGCGCCAATGTTCCCATGATCAAAACATCGATGCTGTTCTCCTCGATCCAATCCGGGATTGCTTTATCGGCACTGCCGCGAACATGGTGAACCTGCATTTTTCCGGAAATGTTTGCTTGTTGAATCAGACTATCCAGTGCTGTGCGACTTTGACTGCGGT
>JANOGQ010000299.1:0-2290 GCA_031406105.1 Lysobacterales bacterium
GCTCCTCGGTTTCCATCGCCAGCAGGTTGCGGTAGAGCATGGTTGAAGGCTTCTGGAACGGCTCGGCCAGCGCGATCGCCGGCATCTCCAGCGGGAAACCGCCGGCCTGCCACACACCGCGCTTCACTTCCTCGGCGCGGGTGCGGAAATGCGCATGGCAGGGATTGATATCGCTCCAGGTGTTGATAATCGCGATCACCGGCTTGCCGGCGAAATCCTTGATCGTATAACCCATCTGCAGCGCACGTGAACGGTGGGTGAACGAGCGCAGTCCCTTGGTACCAAACCAGCGGTGACTGCGCAGTTCTTCGGGACGCTTTTTCTGCCGCGCCATCGGGAATCCTCCTGGGGTGTCTGGAATCGTCCGCGGGGGGCGGATGTTTCTGCTTTCGGCTTATTCTAACCGAGCCGTCGGTTCCAGACGCCCTGTCCTACCACCCTATCCCAGGCTGGCCTCGCTTGGCATCGTCAACTGCAACGATGAACGCGCGCCAAACCGTTCGTGCCAGCGGACGAGATTCGGCCGCCCCTTGCGCCATTCATCGCCGGCGTAACGGAAATCCAGGTAATCCAGCGCGATCGCAATACACAGGTTGCCGAGATCAAGGTCGCCGCCCAATCCGCCCGCTTCCATTTCGAGACGATCCAGCGCCCGTTGCGTGATCACCAACTGACGCTGCAGGTTCTTCTCGCGGTCCGGATCTTTTCCACGAAGACTCTCCACCCTGCGCAGCACCGATGCTTCCATCAAGCCGTTGCCCAGCATGTGCTTGTGCAGAACCACCCGGCGGGTCTGCCCGTGTTGCGGAAGGACTACGCCTCCCCCGGCAAGTCCATCGATGTATTCGCAGATGAAGTAGCTCTCGCCAATCACTGAACCATCGTCAAGTTGCAGGGCTGGAATCTTGCTGAATGGATTCAGTCGCACGAATTCGGGAGGCGATACATGCGGATTCGTCGGAACCAGTTCTACAGCCTCGCGCAAGCCGCACTCGATAAACGTGACGAGGGCCTTGCGCGCGAAGGGAGAAGCAGAAGAAAAAAACAGTTTCAATGGATCACCTTTGGTCTGCTGTCAGAAACAACCCGGAATGCCTGCAACCGGCCGGCGCGGCAAGGGCTTGCGTTCGGTCAATGATTCGAGGAATGCGACCAAATCCGCAATCTCCCCCTCATTCAGATTCAGGGTGCGCAGCACGCTCTCCGCAGGCCGTGGCGGCAATTCCTCGCCCGGCTCGGCGTGCGGGTGCGAAGCCGCGATGTGCAGCTTGACCGCGTCGATCTCGGAATAATGACGCACCACATCACGCAAAGTGGCGAGACTGCCGTCGTGCATGTATGGCGCCGTCAGCGCGACATTGCGCAGCCCCGGTACCTTGAACGCGCCATAAGCCTCGACGTTGAGCGACACATGATCGGTACTGACGGCATTGGCTTTCACCGCGCCGTCGTTGTGGCGGCTGCGGCGGTTGAAGCGGCTGGCCAGCATGGCCTTGATACCGTCGTAGCGCCCCCAGTCATACATACCATCGGGGGCGCGCACGGGGATGCCCACTTTGTCGAACTCGTCATTGGTGAAACGCGGCCCGATATGGCAGACATTGCATTGCGCTTTTCCGATGAACAGGCGCAGGCCCCGCCTGGCGTCTTCCGGATAACGCGAGGCCGCCGCGCGGTCGTTGCGCGCGATCGCGTCACGAAAATCGTCGAAGGGCGTGCGTCCGCTGACGAGGCTCTGCTGGAACGCAGCCAGTGCCTTGCCGATGTTGACGAAGGCGCTTTCCTCGTCGCCGTCCGGTGCGGTGCCGAACGCCGCGCGGTAGCCGCAGGACAACCGCGCGTCGGCGCGCACCAGCGCGACCGCATGCCGCTCGGCGTTACCCATCTCCAGCGGATCAAGCAAGGGGCGCAGGCTCGCCGCCCACAGGCTGTCGGTGGCGCCCCCCCAGCCGAACCAGCGGCTGAAGCCGCTGTTGATGACGGATGGGGCATTGCGCCGCGTTTGCCCGATGCCGGCGGCCCTGGCCTTCGACTCTGCCCAGCCGGAAACGGGTACATGACAGGTGGCGCATGAAATGCTGCCCGTGACCGAAAGCCGCGGCTCGAAAAACAGTTGCTCGCCAAAGTGCACTGCGGCAGGCTGTCCAGACACCTTGTTGCTGGTGTCGGCGCTGGACTTTGCCGGCCAGGGACCGTGGCTAAGGATCGCCGCACGTTCCTGCGGCGTAAACGACAGCGGCGATTCGGCGATCGCCGAAGCAATGACGCCGAACGACAGCAGCACCAGTAT
>JANOGQ010000300.1:0-1749 GCA_031406105.1 Lysobacterales bacterium
TTATCCGGGCCTTCTTCCAACCGCGCGCGTAATGGGGTTTTGGGTACTTCCACCCCCACACGCAAACCCCGGGGCCCGGGGCGGTCCATACATTAAATTTACTGTCGCAATAACCTCTCCCCCCAACACTCAACCGCTCTAGCCCCCATCTCCCACGTATTTGGCCAGGTCCAGCGTGTCCGCGCCCGGTATACGCTTGCGCTCAAACTCCTGTTCGCGGCCAAACGGTTTAGTTGCATCAATCGCCAGCCTGCCCCAGTGATCCTTGTGCGGATCGCGGTAAAAGCCGGGAATGTCATTCAGGATAAATGCCCGCGTATCCGCTCGGCCCCGCGTCAGATAAGCCCAGAAGACGTCATTGAGGTCGTTGAGGTCGACGTCCTCGTCCACCACCATGCAGCTTTTGCTGTAATCCAGATGCGCGCCAAAGGCCGCCAGCAACACATGGCGCGCGTGGCCTTCGTATTGCTGGCGGATCTGCACCACGGTATTCATCAGGTTGGGATAACAGGCCACATTGATGATTCCAGGCAGCTTGTCGACCAGGTTTCGGTAGATGCGTGTGGCGATGGCGAAATCCAGCGCATGCATGTCCTCTGGCGACCCGCAGTTCAGGCTGTGGAACACGGCGTCCTCACGCCAGTGCACGTCCAGCACCTCGAATACGGCATTGTTGCCCACCGGTACGTAATAGCCCATGAACTCTCCAAACGGGCCTTCGGGCCGCTGCACGTTGGGCAGGAAACGGCCCTCGACCACCACTTCGGTGTCGGCCGGAAATTCCAGATCAATGCTGCGGCATTTCTGCATGGCAACGGGCTTGCCGCTGATGGATGCTGCTGCAGCAAGTTCATCTTCATCGATCGGCAAGCTGGCGCAGGCGGCAATGAAGATTTCAGGTGTCGTACCGATCAGGAGCACTGCAGGCAGTGCTTGGCCATTCTTTTCCGCCGCCTTCTGGTACTGGGTCAGGTCATGCGTAGACCCCAGCCGCACCCGCAGCTCGTTGTCACTGATGATTTGCGAACGATGAAAAGACAGGTTTGCAATCTGGTTAACGGGATTTCGCGCCAGGTACAGGGCCGAGGTGATGTAGGGACCACCGTCCTTTTCGAAGTAGGTGATTTGCGGCAGGTCGCTGAGCTTTCCCGACACCCGGGGATATTCCTTGTTGACCATGGCCTGCTTCGAAGTGGCACTGGTTCCACCCTGGTTGCCTGGATACAGCTCGGTCCAGCGACGGCAGAAGTTACCGTCCGCCGCTCCGATCATCTCGCACAGGCGCCGGCGGCTGCCATAGATGTTGCTGACCACCGGCATGTGCGCGCCGATGACATTGCGGAACAAAATGACTTTGTCGCTTTTCTGCTGCAATCGCTGGGTCACTGCGGCCAGTTCAAATTTTTGATCCACCGGTGTGTCGACGACAATGACCTCGCCGCGCTCCTGGAGTTTTGCAATGTAGTCACGCATTCGTTTCTTCCTTCAGGGCCTACCGTTCGCGGCCATGTCACCAATGGGCATCACGACCTTGTTGTCCTGCTTGTAAATTGCGCCGTCCTTCATGACAAAGGAGACATTCCTCATCAGCGAAATATCCGCCAGTGGATCACCGCGCACCGCGACCAGGTCAGCCAGTTTTCCCGGCTCAATCGAGCCCAGCGATTGCTCGATACGCAATAACTTTGCCGCCTCGATGGTCGAACTCTGGATAGCCTCCAGGGGCTGCATCCCAGCGGCTACCATATA
>JANOGQ010000312.1:0-2188 GCA_031406105.1 Lysobacterales bacterium
CACATAAGCCACTTCGGGCTTATGCGGATGCAAGGCGATTCGATGTATGCGTTCGCTGGCGGCCAGGCCCATCTGTTTCCAGCTGCGTCCGCCATCGATTGATTTGAACACGCCAGCGCCTATGGAGGCGGAGTTGCGCACATTGCCTTCGCCAGTTCCCACCCAGATGATGTCAGGATTTTGCTGGTTTATAGCCACTGCGCCTATGGACGCGACCGGTTGTTCATCAAATACCGGGGTCCAGGTGAGGCCGCCATTATCGGAGATCCAGACGCCACCGGTAGCTGCGCCAATTACCATCTTGCGGGGATTGGATCGCACTACGTCGATGGCCGTAATGCGACCGCTGACTGCGGCCGGGCCTATGCTGCGTGCTGCCATTCCGTGTAGCAGGTCCGCATCCAGTGCGGCCTGCGCGGATACGGCATAAATGCATAGGATCAGGACGCCAAAACGGCCTGGATTCAATAAAGGTTTGATAAAGAACATGCCTGACTCCGGATGGGTGTCTGAATCCGGTAGGTTCCTGTCTGACAGAGAGATTGTCAACCTTGTGCTGAGATCCTGCAGTTCTGCTCAAGCCTCACTGAGGGGCGATTCCTGTTAGTTTCAGGGTAGTTTCGGGGTAGATTCATTGCAGATTCAGGGTCGGTTCAGCGCCAATCCAGATAATTGCCATCTGTGAATACAGCTCTTACCCGGGCTTTTACCTTGCCGTGATTCGGCTATAATCACGTCAGTTTCCCCAGGAGTGATTAAACGTGAATAAAGCCTTTCTTGTACTGGCAGCCAGTCTGTCGCTGAATATTGCAGTGGCGCAGGATGCTGCTGAAGAAGATTACACAGTGGTACTGCCGGAAGCCGCCCAGGCTTGCGTGCTACCTGCATCACCCGATTCCATTGCGCCAGAAGCCACTTACGACGAACTGATCGTGGCTAAACAGCAAGTGGCCGATTTCCAGGCAGCGCTTGGTGTTTATCGCGAATGCATGCAGAACGCCGAGACAGGTGCCGAATTGACAGCTGGCAACAAGCAAGCGATGGTCGCGTCTTACAACTACTCAGTTGATATGGAAGAGCGGGTTGCGCAACGCTTCAATGATGCGGTTCGTTCGTATAAGGAACGTAATCCCAGCAACTGATCGTCTGATTGTCAGCAGGGCGGTAATCACCGCCCTGCTGGCAGCTATTGTGCTGAGTGCTTGCCTGATCACCCGTCTGTACGCATTCAAGCAGCAGTTCTGCGATTACAGCAGTAATTTCAGTTTTACCCTGGAAGACGATTTTCGCATCAGTCTCGCCAATCCGGTGTTGCTGGATCGGGACGTGATCTGGTTGGCAGGAGCACAACCCAGCAGCAGCCAGCAAAATGCAGAACTCAACAAAATGACCTGGCTGGTCAATAAGGTACTGCCGGACGGGGTGATAGCTGATCCCGCCTTTGACCAGTTGCAGGTAGACCTGGAATTTACGCCTGAAGGCAACGACTTTCTGTTGCAGCAAGTTGTCATGGACAAGCGCTTTTCCTATGTAGTGGCGCCGGATCTGATGGATCGCCACGCAGAGAATGTCTGCCATTCGCAATGGCTGGTGCTGGGCCGCAGTGGTGAAATAGATCTGGCTGATGCAGATTTATCTGGCCAGCCCAGCCGCCAGGAAATCATGGATTTCCTCGGAACGCCCAGCGCTTTGGTTGATCAGGGCAGCGGGCTACTCTTCCAATATCGTTTACAGGGCAGCAAAAGCAAAGCACCTCAATACAGTTTTGAGTTCTGGCATGATTCAGCCAGTGGTGAACTGCTGCGCAGTACCACCTCTTCCGTCCGTTTTGTCAGCACCACCGACTTTGTGCAAAAGAAAATGTGGGTCAAAGTCAGATAAAACTTCCAGATCAGTCAGCACTTACGGCAGGAGTTGCTGAGCGCGCCTGATCCAGCCGTGCGCGCAGGTCCTGGGCCCAGCGTCTCATGATGCGACGTGCCTCCGCCTGGTTGGTAACGCTGGTGGTCCACTGCAAGTAGCCACGGCGCGGTGCTTCGCGACGGTCACTGGATTTCGCCAGCAAATCGCCGCTGACGGAATCGAGCAGCCTCAATTGCAAGGTCATTTCACCCGCTGATTCAGTAAACTGGCGGTTGATGCCGGCGCGTTGGGTGTCCGGGGCAGCCACGTCCAGATCAACAATGGC
>JANOGQ010000346.1:0-3609 GCA_031406105.1 Lysobacterales bacterium
GCAGGACGCTGTGAGTCACCTACCAGGTAAAAGCCATCCGGTATGCTCAGCTTGTCCTGAGTGATGCCATCGCGTGCTGCCAGGGCAGGTCGAAATTCAGAATCGTCCGTATCGGTAGTTTCGTGCAGATCAATATGCATATGAATCATGGCCGTGATCTGCTCAACGCAGGCCATCAGTGACAGCGCCTCTTCACACCCGCTCTCTGCCTTGAAGGAACGATTGGGATCAATGGCCAGCGGGTTCCAGCGATTGATAGTCTCATAAGCCCAGGGGCTGATGCAGGGTGCCAGCAGGACATTGAAACTGTCTGTGAAATCTTTGGCGCGGCTTGCTGCGAAACGGATAGCACCCTGCACGCCACTGGTTTCATAGCCGTGTACACCGCCGGTGACCAAGACCACGGGCTTAGCGCTATCCCAGGTTTTGGACTTGGCCAGGAACAGCGGGTAACGCTTCGGATCGAGAGACAGCGCGCCATACTGCTCCAGCTCGAAGTGTTCTTTGAGCTGTGGCAGCCTGGCCAGCACTTCGTCAGCATAGCTGCGCTTGATGATCTGGCGCGAAAACCATTCGGTTTTTTCAACCTCGCCCCATTTTTTACCGGGCGTGCCAATGGGGTATTCAGCATGGTTCATTTGCAGGGTTCCTTTCTATTTCCCGGGTGTTGATTTCAGCTCACGATAATGGCCAGACAGATGCAGGCTTTTTTCAGGCAGGGTCTGGCGTAGGGCGAACGACTGGCCATCAATGGCGCGTTGCACAGCGAGAATTCCATCGAGATGATCCACTTCATGCTGCAACAATTCGGCATAGTCATCCGTCAGTTCCACCACATGCTCCTGCCAGTTTTCATCCCGATAAGTCAGGCGACACTGGCGGGCATTGGAGAGCTTTACCAGCAGATCTGGAAAGCTCATGCAATCTTCCCATACTGTGATCTGCTCATTGCTGTGGTGGCTGAGCACGGGGTTGATCATGGCAATTTCCTGATCGACAAACATACACACTATGCGCCGCAGAGCGCCGATCTGGGACGCGGCAATGGCGCGACCCCACCCATGCTCCGCCTGGAACTGGGCCATGGTATCAAACAAGTCGCGGATAATGGGCTGGATGGCTGGCAGCTCATGCTGCTGCACTTCGCTGCAAACTTTCAGCAAGCCCGGATTTCCCAGCAATAAAATTTCACGCACTGCCATGGATGGTCCTCAGCTCAGCCAGCCCGATTCTTGATAAAGAGCATTTCGCAAAGCCCGGTGGCGCGTTTGCCCTTACTCCTCCAAAGGGCCGACATAACCGGGCCCACGCACCACGCGGCCTGGCAGGGCGCCAGTGTGCTCGCCGTCTTTCAGCACCTGCTCGCCGTTAACGAATACATGCATCACACCCGTGGACAGCTGGTGAGGCTGGTCGAAGGTTGCATGGTCGGCGATGGTAGCGGGGTCAAATACCACCACGTCTGCAAAGTAACCCTCGAGCAAACGGCCCCGGTCGGTAATTTTCAGGTTGGTGGCCGGCAGGGCGGTCAGTCTGTGAATGGCTTCCTCCAGCGAAATGACTTTTTCATCGCGCACATACTTACCCAGCAATCGGGCAAAGTTGCCGTAAGTGCGTGGGTGCGAGCCTTGTCTCAGTGCTTCGCCTTCAGGCGCGACCGCTGCCGCATCGGAACCAAAACTCATCCACGGCAGCTTGATCTGTTCGCGTACGTTTTCCTCACTCATCAGGAAAAACACCGCACCAACAGTATTTTTTGATTCAAGCACCAGGTTGATGACGGTTTCTTCCGGATCGGTACCGCGTTCTTTGGCGATTTGCTCAACGGTTTTGCCGATGTATTCTTTCATGCCTTCAGCTTCAACTGAGGCAATCAACACACCTGCAGGGCCGCCACCGTAATACAGGTTTTCCCAGTCATCGGCATTAGTACGCATAGCCTCAACAATGCGCGCACGGGTAGCCGGGTCCTGCAGGCGTTGCAGTAAGGCGTCCTGGCCACCATCGCTGGCCCAGGGCGGGAAAGATGCCCCCAGGCTGGTACCACCCGCCACATAGGTGTACATGTCGGTGGTGATGTCCAGGCCTTCGGCCCGGGCTTGTTCGATCATGGCCACAACCGTGGGCAGTTTGTCCCAGTTCTGCTGGCCAGCCATTTTCAGGTGATAGATTTCTGCACCAATACCGCCTTCGCGGGCAATGGTGATCAGTTCCTCGATGGATTGTTCAATGCGGTTGCCTTCGCTGCGCATGTGCGAGATATACCTGCCATCGTATTCGCCAACGACTTTCGCCAGCTCAAGCAGTTCTGCGGTGGTGGCAAAAAAAGCGGGTGGATAAATCAGCGAACTGCCCAGGCCCATGGCACCTTCCTGCATGGCCTGGTGTGTGAGCGCTTTCATGTTGGCCATTTCTTCGTCAGTGGGCGGCCGATCGTCAAAGCCCATTTCGTGAATGCGCAGGCTGGTGGCGCCGACAAAAGATGCGATATTGGGCGACACACCCTGTTTTTGCAGCTGGTCCAGGTATTCACCCAGCGTTTTCCAATTGACCTTATCTGCGTCTTCACCGAGAAATTGCTTCAGCATGACCTGGGTTTCGGGAGTATCAGCCAGCGGGCCCATGGACCAGCCTTCACCAAACACCTCCAGGGTGACCCCCTGCACGATGTCGCTGAGTCCACGGCCATCCTGCATCAGGCTCCATACTGCCCAGCTCAGCATATTGATAAAACCGGGAGCTACAACTTTGCCGCTGGCATCAATAGTCTGGGCTGCCTGCGCACCTGAGAGATCGCCAATGGTGGCAATGCGGTCGGCGCGTATGCCCACATCCGTTAGCACGCCCGCTTGTCCGGAGCCATCCACCACCAGGCCATTGCGAATGATGGTGTCGTAAGTGACGACAGCGTTCGCCAGGGCAGCCACTTCTCCGGCAGCATTATTGGCCGGCTCATACCTGCAGGCGGTGAGCAGAAATCCAAGACCGAACAGGCTGGCGAGCAAAACACGGCGTGATAGTTTCAGCATCTGGGATTCCATGGATTGGGTTCGGGAAATGATTCGGCAGCTATTCTAACCCCACAACTCAGCCGTGGGTTGTGAAACCACCCCGCCGATGTAGCTCATGGGATGTTGGCAATCCTGTTTCAGGAACAAGGCACCATCAAGGTCAACGAAGCGGCACAATTGGGCAACCACGTAACCTGCGGCCATAGCCAGGGACGTGCCCACCATATTGCCCACCATTAATTCGATACCGCGCTCCTTTGCCATTTGTGCCAAAGCAAGGGCTTCGGTCAAGCCACCGGTTTTGTCCAGCTTGATGTTGATCATCTGGTAGCGGCGGGCCGCCTGTTCAAACTCGCTGGTATCGAGGCAGGATTCGTCGGCACACAGAGTAATGGGGGATTGGTAGTCTTCCAGTTCGGCATCACCCCCGCGCGGCAACGGCTGCTCGATCATGGCCACCCCCAATTCTTTGAAGCGGGGAGCCAGCTCAACCAGCTGGGCGAATGTCCAGCCCTGGTTCACATCCACGACGATCTCAGCATCAGGGCGCGCAGCACAAACCGCAGCAATACGTTGCAATGGCAGTTCGCTGTCCAGC
>JANOGQ010000443.1:0-9425 GCA_031406105.1 Lysobacterales bacterium
GCATACCTTCGCGGTTCCTGGTGTTGCTGGCCAATTGTGAAACCGTTGGCGTTTCCATCCGTATTGAAGATGCGGCTGAGCGTGAACGATTGAAACAGCTGATGGAAGTCTTGCGTCCGCCAGGCCATGCGCAGGGGTACATCGTTCGCACCAATGCTGAAGGGGTGGATCAGTTCGCGCTCTCGGCTGATATGGTCTATCTTGAGAAAGTCTGGCAGACCGTGCAGGAACGCATGGCTAATGCCAGCTCTGGCGACTGCGTTTACGAAGAACCTACACTGCCTCTGCGGGCTTTGCGCGACATGATGCATGCCAACATAGACCGGGTCCGGATTGATTCGGTGGCAGTATTCGAGCAGGCACAGAAATTTGCCGCTGCGTTTATCCCCCCCTGGCTTAATCGCATTGAACTTTATGACGGTGCCCGCCCCATATTCGATCTATTTGGTATCGAAGATGAAATAGACGCTGCTCTGCGGCGGGAAGTACCGCTGAAGTCGGGTGGTTATTTGGTATTCGACCAGACAGAAGCCATGACTACCATAGACGTGAACAGTGGTGGTTTTGTGGGCTCGCGTAGCCAGGAAGACACCATTTATAAAACCAATCTCGAAGCCAGCCAGGCCATTGCCAGACAGCTGCGACTGCGCAACCTAGGTGGCATCATCATCATCGACTTCATCGACATGGCAGATGAAGAACACAAACGTCAGGTGATGCGTTTGTTCAGTCGCGCACTGGAACGTGATCATGCCAAAACGGCTGTCAGCGAGTTGTCCAGCCTGGGGCTGCTGGAAATGACCCGCAAACGCACTACCGAAAGCCTGGAACGCCGCCTTTGTGTTACCTGCCCCACCTGTTGCGGTCGCGGTAGCCTGAAGAGTGCCGAAACCGTCAGTCTGGAAATTTTTCGTGAAATTCTGCGCTCCGGCCGTCAGTTTGAGGCGACCAGGCTGATGGTGTTGGCTGCGCCGGCGGTCGTGGCTGAGGTGCTGGACGAACAGTCCGTAGTGGTAGCGGAGCTGGAAGAACTGATCGGCCGCTCCATCCGCTTCCAGACGGAAGAGCAGTATTCACAGGAACAATTTGATGTGGTTCTGCTCTGAACAGGCAATATGCCAGCAATGCCGCGATCTGCCGCTGTGATCAGTTCTGCCCGAAGCTTGCGTCGTTTGCGCAGCCTGTTGTGGACGGCATTTTCCATTCTGGTGATTTTTGCGGCCACTCTGGTGGGTGTGGGCAAGTTGCTGATGCCCTACACCGACCGCTATCAATCCCAGCTTGAAAGCTGGTTGTCAAATGAGTTTGGCTATCCGGTCAGAGTAGAGAGTTTTTCGGGCCAATGGCGGGCTTTTGGTCCGCGCCTGACTATGAAGGGCCTGCGCATACAGCCGCAGGCAAATAGTGCTGCAGACGAAGTGCTGATTGCAGAAGCTGCGCTGGATCTCAAGCCCCTGAGTTTGCTGATACCGGGACAGGCCTTGTACAGCTTTCTGGTCATAGGCGCTGATCTGCAACTGATCCGTGATATGCACGGCCGATTGCATCTTTCCGGGCTGGGTCGGCGCGGTGATCCAGCTGCAAGTCTTGGTTCAGAGCCAACTCCGCATTCGGCAATGAACCTGGACAGGTTGATTGGCGTGGGTGAATTGCGACTGGAGAATTCGCGACTGGATCTGATCGATGAAAAACTGCCAGCACAATTGCACTTTTCCGGCATCAATGCACACCTGCAGTTTTCTGCGGACAGCCTGTCCATAAACCTGGAATCCAGTTTCGCCGAGCAAGCCAACGGGGATCAGTATGGTTCGCTGGAAGGAGTGGCGGTACTCAGGATCAAGCCAGCCGGCGGTTTGACCAGTGCGTCCTGGTATTGGTCGATCAGTGACCTGTTACTGGTGCATTTGCAGGAAAAATTTACGCCTCATCCACTGGTCCCCAGGCAGGGCAAGCTGACTGCCGAGATGTGGGGCCAGTGGTCAGAAGGCACAGCGCTGATTCAGCAAGGAAGCTTCGATGTTAGCAATTCCTGGCTGAGTAATGGTTCGACTGATTTGTTTATCGATCAGCTCAGCAGTCGGTTTTACTTGCAGATAAGCAGTGCGAGCGCCTGGCAACTGGACCTTTCGGATTTGCAGCTCAATCACGGTGAGCTGCGCCTGCAATTGCCGGGATTGGTGCTTGCCAGGGATTCGGAAAACGATGTGAACTTGTGGCTGGGTGCTGATTATCTGCCGCTGCAGGATGTCGTACCTTTAGCCCGAGACGTCATGGGATTGTTGAACCACCCCTGGCCAACCACGCTACCCGAATCCATCAGTGGCAGTGTGACTGATTTTGACTTGGTGCTCGGTAATGGCGGGAGTAATCGATGGCTGTCAGCAGATTTTCGCAACCTGGCAGTCAGCGGCTGGCTAAGTCGGCCAGCACTGCGCGGTGTCAGCGGCCAGATCAGTTTTTTGAATGGACAGGGTTCAGCCAGCCTCAACGCCCCGGATTTGCGAGTCAACTGGCCAGAAATGTTCAATGAGACGCTACAGCTGAGCCTGCCGGAATGCCAGGCGGAATTACAACTGGATTTCCACTGGCAGGTTTATATGCAAGGCTGCCATCTGTTTAATGATGACCTTGCTGTGCGTGGCGACATCCGCATCGTTGCGAGCGAAAATCGACCTGCTGTGGATATCAATGCCGAGGTGCTCAGGCTGGATGTGTCAGAACTCTCGCCTTATTGGCCCGAGGGTGTGATGCCAGCGGCTGTGACTCAGTGGCTGCGCAGTAATTTGCGCTCAGGGCAAGTCAGCAGCGGGCGCGTGCTGATTCATGGTGATCTGGATAACTGGCCATTCAGCAAGGGGATAGGACGCTTCGAAGCCCTGGCGACCGTGGAAAATGGTGAACTGAGTTTTGCACCCGGTTGGCCTTCCTTGCAGCAATTGACCGCCACAGCGCATTTTGTTGCCGCAGGCGTGCAGGTGGAGGGGCAAATTGAATCGTTCGGCGGCGTGCCGGTGGAACAAGCCTCAGCCCGCATTGCCAAATTCAGCGATGCATTATTGGAAGTGGATTTTCAGACCAGTAACTCAATCAACGATGTGTTGCAGTTATTGCAGCAGACACCTCTGTTACCCGCAGCGAAAGTTAACCTCAGCCCCTTTGAATTTGGTGGGAGAGTGAAAGCCAAGGGCAGGCTGGAACGGCCCCTGGGCAGGCGTAAAGGTAGTCTGCAACTCAAGGGTGATGCCCAAGTCAGCAAAGGCAGCTTTCTGCATGAGGGATCCGGCGTGTTGGTGAACTCCATTGCAGGCAAGCTGGGTTTTGACCAGAGCCATGTATGGGCAGGAAAGCTCGCAGCTCAGTACAAGGAAAAACCCGTCAGCCTGAGTATGCAGGTGGCGGGCGACGAAGAATGGGCCTTGCAGGCGGCATTGAAAGGTCAGTTTGAGGTGCTTGATTTGTTGCCCGAACTCCTGCAGAAGCAGGACCAGTTTACCCGCCAGATCAGCGGCTCAAGCGAGTGGCTTGCGCAGGTACGGGTGCCGGTTCAATTTTCTGAAACAGGGCAAGCTCCAATCTTGCTCCTGGATTCAGGATTGCAGGGCGTGCGACTGGATTTTCCTGCGCCTCTGGCCAAAGCAGAATTTGAAATCTGGCCATTCTCGCTCCAATATCCCCTGACTGGCTCCAGCCGAATGCTGCAACTGGGGCTGAATGATGAGGTGTTCCTGGTGGCCGAAACGCTTCATGAGGAGGCCGCAGGAAATGCACCACCCAGGGTAGAACGTGCTGCCGTGTCGCTGGGAAATGCAGCTGCAGCGGCATTGCCCGCCGTGGGTGGGTTACAGCTGGCCGGCAGCGCCGGCCGCCTTGACCTTGATGGCTGGGTGGACCTGGTGGTTGATGCGGCAGGCGGCGGTGGCCTGGGCGCCTTGCAGTTGAATAACTTTGCGGTGCAGACCGGGCAATTGATCTTTCTGGACAGGATGTTCGGTCCGACGGGTCTGGAGATTGAACTCGGTGGCAGTGATATCCGCGCGAGATTCGACGCTGAGGATCTGGATGGCCAGGTGGTGTTCACCTCTGGGCCAAGCGGACGCAACAGCCTGAACGCAGAATTTCAACGATTGGCCTTGGGAAAGCCTATCTCCGAAGGGATGGACACCAAATCCGATCCCGCCGATTTGCCTGAATTACACCTTTATGCCCAGTCATTCCGCTATGCCGGGCTGGAAATGGGCGAAACACGAATAGAAGCTTACCCTGACCCGGAAGGCTTTCATTTTGAAAGCATCGAAGCCAATTCCGAATCCCTGTCAGTACGTGCAAGCGGTGACTGGTCCCTTGAGGACGAAGGGCATCGATCGGCCTTTGACATCATGTTGACCGCAGAATCGTTGGGAGACCTCCTGAGCTCATTGGATATCAGTTCATCATTACAAGGTGGGCAAACAGTGTTGAATTTTCGTGCCTGGTGGCCGGGATCTCCGGCCGCTTTTGCGCTGAAGCGGCTGAATGGTGAGATGGATTTCAGCATTACGCGGGGCCAGATCACCAATGCCAGTAGCGGCACCGGCAAAGTGCTGGGCCTGCTGGGCATTCAGTCCCTGCCGCGGCGGCTGTCACTGGATTTTCGTGATGTATTTGACTCCGGTTTCGGATTTGAAACCGCTACAGGTACTTTCCAGATGGAAAACGGCAGGGCCACTACAGATGACCTTATCCTGACTTCCTCTGCCGCCCGAATCCTGTTGAGTGGGAGTACCGACCTTGTAAATCAGCAGTACAACCAGCAGATGACAGTAATGCCAGGCGTGGGGAATACTTTGCCCATTATAGGCGCGCTGGCTGCAGGACCTGGCGGGGCAGCAGCCGGCCTGGCCCTGCAAGGCTTGTTGCATGAACAACTGGGCAAGGCAACACAAGTACAATACACCATCAAGGGCAGCTGGGATGAGCCTCTGATCGAACCCATATTGAGGGCAACAGAGCAGCAGCCTGCTGCGGTCCCGGAACAGCAAGGAACAAGGGATGAATGACGTCATCACAATCGCTGTACAACAATTACTCGAGCCGGGCGGTCTGGACCAATCTTCCTTGCAGCGGGTGCTCAGCGATTTGATGGGTCCCGCGGTCGATTCCGGCGATCTGTATTTCCAGTCCACCAGCCATGAATCCTGGATGCTGGAAGACGGACTGGTGCGCAGCGGATCGCATTCGGTGGAAAAAGGTGTGGGCATCCGCGCCATCAGTGGCGACCGCACCGGCTTTGCCTATGCTGATGAAATCATTTTACCTTCCTTGCTCGAAGCTTCCAGGGCAGCCAGGGCGATTGCTTCGCATGGTGAAAGTGGCAGAGTACAAGCTTGGAACTCCAGGCAGACAAAGCCGCTGTACTCAGCAGATGACCCCATGCTGGTGATTGGCGCGGCGGAGAAAGTGGACCTGCTGCGCCAGATTGATACCTATGCCCGTTCGCGTGATGCGCGCGTAAGCCAGGTGGTGGTGAGCCTCGCGGCAACCCATGAAACCATTCTGGTGGCCAACACCGATGGAACATTGGCTGCAGATATACGTCCCCTGGTCAGGTTGAATGTTTCAGTGATAGCTGAACAGGGCAAACGGAAGGAGCAGGGCAACGATGGTGGTGGCGGTCGTTTCAGTTATCGCGAATTGCTGCTGGACAAGGCCTGGCAGAAATTTGCCGACGAGGCTGTGCGTCAAGCCCTGGTTAATCTGCAAGCGGAAGCCGCACCGGCAGGAACCATGACCGTGGTGCTGGGCCCGGGTTGGCCGGGTGTGTTGCTGCATGAAGCGGTGGGCCATGGCCTGGAGGGTGATTTCAATCGCAAAGGCACTTCGGCTTTTTCGGGCCGCCTGGGCGAGCAGGTGGCCGCCAGAGGTGTAACCGTGGTGGATGATGGCACGCTGCAACAGCGGCGGGGATCCTTGACCGTAGACGACGAAGGCACACCTACAGAACGGACTGTGCTGATCGAGGACGGTGTGCTGCAGGGCTACATGCAGGACAAACTGAATGCGGGTCTGATGAAGATGCCGCTGACCGGCAATGGCAGGCGCGAATCTTTTGCGCATTTACCAATGCCCAGAATGACCAATACCTTCATGCTGCCGGGCAAGCATGAAGCAGAAGAAATCATCGCTTCAGTGAAGAAAGGGCTGTACGCCGTCAACTTTGCCGGGGGTCAGGTGGATATCACTTCGGGTCGTTTCGTATTTTCAGCCAGCGAAGCCTATTTGATCGAGAATGGCAAAGTAACCTGGCCGGTGCGGGGCGCCACCTTGATTGGCAATGGCCCGGAGGCCATGACACGTGTGTCGATGGTGGGAAACGACCTGAAGCTGGATTCCGGCGTGGGCGTATGTGGCAAAGAGGGACAGAGTGTTCCCGTGGGGGTCGGTCAGCCTACATTGCGCATCGATGGGCTCACTGTTGGCGGCACTGAGGCAGGATGAATCGGGCCTGCCCAGGTGTTTCTCAGGGGCAAGCCGCTAATGTTGCGATGCCGTCCAGGTCACGCAGCATGCGGAACAAAGAACGTGCAGCGGCCGGTGGCTTGGCGGCAGCCAGTTCCACCTTGGCATTGCGTATGAGTTGGCGTAAGGCCTGGCGGTCGGCATCCGGCCTTTGTCGCAGAAATTCTGCCAGCGCGTCGTCACCACCATTGATGAGAACATCTCTCCAGTTTTCTGCGCGATGGTGCCGTTGCGTCAGCTGGCTGGCATCGGTATTCAGGCCTTCCAGGTATTGCTCGATTTCAGCAGTATCGGAATTGCGCAAGCGCTTGGCCACAAACATCAATTGGCGTTTGCGCGCAGCATGGGCGCTGATCTTGCGCGCTGCGCGGATTTCTTCCCGCAGGTCCTCATCCAGTGGAGCACTGGCGAATTGCTTGTTACCCAGTGCAATCAACTCTGCAGCTAGTGATTTCTTTTCCAGGGCATCTCGTTTTAATTGGCTTTTGCTGACTTCGGGGATTTCATCCAGATTGGGCTCCGCTGTTTTTGCAGTCGTATCGATTTGGAATTTAGTGATTCGCGCCACGATGCTGGATTCCGGAAAATTAGGTTTTACAAAAGGGGATGGATGCTATGCCTGATGCCAACATAGTAACTCAGGGTGGTATGGACCGGGAATCGGAACTCAATACATTGCAGGATTGTGTGTCCGCGGCGCTGGACAGGGCGCGTCAGGCAGGCGTCACCCAGGCTGAAGTTTCTGCGCACACCAGCAAAGGTTTGTCGGTGACGGTGCGCCACGGTGAAGTTGAAACCCTGGAGCACATGCAGGATCGCTCGGTCAGCATCACTGTTTATGTTGGCAAGCAGAAAGCCCATGCCAGTAGTGCCGATCTGGTGCCTGAGACCATTGCCGCTTGCGTGGACCGGGCCATGGATATCGCTCGTTTTACCCAAGCGGATTCCTGCAGTGGCCTGGCAGAAAGTGAGTTGATGGCGCATGACTTCCCCGATCTGGATCTTTGGCATCCCACTCCGCTGGACGCCAACCGTGCCATTGCCCGTGCCCGGGAATGCGAAGCAGCCGGGCTGAAAGAGAGTCGCATCAGCAATTCAGAAGGAGCCAGCTTTGAGGCAGGCCTGGGCATGGGTGTGTATGGCAACAGCCATGGGTTCATGGGCCGCAGCGCAGGAACGCGCTACAGCCAGAGTTGCGTTCTTATTGCCGGCCAGGGCGACAGCATGCAGCGTGATTACAGCTACGATACCAGCCGGGACCTGGCTGCACTGGAGCATCCACAGCATACCGGTGAAGAAGCGGCGCGCCGTACCTTGCGTCGTTTGGGTGCTCGTCAGCTGAAAACCGGCCAAATGCCTGTATTATTTGCTGCGGAAGTGGCCAAAGGCCTGATCGGGCATCTGCTGTCTGCGGTTTCCGGCTCAGCCCTGTATCGCAATGCCTCCTTCCTTAAAGATGCTGTGGGTAGGGCTATTTTTCCTGCCTGGATGCATATCAGCGAGCGTCCAAGGTTATTACGCGGGCTGGGCAGCTCTGCTTTTGATGATGAAGGGGTTGCAACCCGGGAAGCCGGGCTCGTGGCAGGCGGTAAGTTGCTGCACTATGTTTTATCCAGCTATTCGGCACGGCGCCTGGGTTTGCAGACTACCGCCAATGCCGGTGGTGTGCGTAATTTGCTGGTACACCCCAACGCCGGCAACGGTAACGAACTGTTGCAGCAGATGGGCACGGGCTTTTACGTAACTGAACTGATGGGGCAAGGGGCCAGTACAGTTACCGGAGACTATTCACGCGGCGCCACCGGCTTTTTTGTCGACCACGGTGAAATTTCCTTTCCCGTGGAAGAAGTCACCATTGCAGGTAATCTGCTGGATATGTTTAGCAACATCCAGGCCTGCGGCAACAATCTGGATACGCGTGGCAATGTGCATTGTGGAGATATTCTGCTGCAGAAAATGACAGTGGCCGGCTCGTGAGCCTGTTCAAGCTGTTCCGCATTGTCATTCTGCTCAGCATATTGTTTGCCATTCTGGCAGGCACATGGATGACTGAACGCAGGCTGGCTGGCTGGCAGCAACCTATCTGGGTCACCCTGTATCCTATAGTTGATTCCGAAAACCCTGACATCATGAGGTTCACCAGAACACTGGAAACAGAAAACTTCGATGCCATCAATACCTTTTTCCGGACAGAGTTGGCCCGTTATGGCGTGTCCATGGCTGCACCGATACAGTTCCAGTTAGCGCCGATAAGCTCGGAAAGGCCGCCGGAAATCCCGCAACGTCACAACATCATGGCCATTGCCTGGTGGAGTTTGCAGATGCGTTGGTGGGCCTGGCGACGAGAAAAGCCCGGCGATCTGGTGGCGCCGGACATCCAGATGTTCCTGATTTACCACAAGCCCGGTGAATACGGCGAAATGACCATGTCGGTAGGCATGCGAAAGGGCCGCTATGGTTTGGTCAAAGCCTATACCGGCTCGGACAATCGCAATTACAACCATGTGGTTATCACACATGAATTGCTGCATGTGTTGGGAGCCACTGACAAATACGCCTTTGAAACCGGTGATCCCTTGTACCCGGAAGGTTATGTCGAACCCAACAAGCAACCGCTGTTTCCACAGACCAAAGCGGAAATCATGGCCGGTGTAATTCCATTGAGCGCTTCGCGACATTTGCTGCCTGAATCACTGGGGCAAACTCGCATAGGCCAGCAGACAGCAGAGGAAATTGGGCTGTTCCAGCGTTTGATCGATAACTAATCGAGGAAGCCCTGGACAAAATAGCATTTTCTCAGGGCGATGCCGCAATTGCTGCACCTCCGCGGCTGCTGGCAAAAGTGATCGACCCTGTCAAGCGCTTGACAGCTGGCTTGCACAGCGCAGACACGATGGGTATTCTGGCGCCCGCTCTGGAGGAATGGATAT
>JANOGQ010000463.1:0-9781 GCA_031406105.1 Lysobacterales bacterium
AGCTCGCCCCGGTCGCTGATGGCCGGACGATCTAGCGGGTGTTGAATTCTCAGGGAGTCGCTTGCGGTAAATCCCGCGCAGAATCCATCGACGGTAGAGAATGAGCACGCCAGCAGCGAACCCAAAAGGTAGCTGCTACGCACGAATTTTTGAATCACGGCTGTTCAAACACAACTTGCCCACTTTTGACCACCATTACGGGACGGGTCAATTCACTGATATCCTGCAAAGGACTTTTACGCGTTGCTACCAGGTCGCCAAACTTACCGACTTGCAAAGAGCCCACTTTTTCAGACCAGCCTATAGCATTAGCAGCATGAACTGTGGCAGTGGCGATCACCTGCTCGCTGGACATGCCCAGTTCAACCATTTGCACCAGTTGTTCGGCGTTGCCGCCATGCGGCCGCCAGCCAGCGTCGGTACCAAACGCTATCGGCAATCCGGCTTTCAAAACCTGTTGAAAACTATCGGTCATGCCCGAATAAATCAGCAGATTTTCTTCGCGCCAGTCCGGGCCGAAGGGCAGGCCTGGGTCTTCTGCCATCTCCTTGACGGTCCGCGCAGCCACCAGGGTGGGAATGTAATAAGCCGAGGTAGCGCGCAGCAACTTCAGGGTTTCCGCGTCGATGAAAGTACCGTGAACCACAGCATCGAAACCGGCCTGGAGTGGCAGGTTGATGGAATCTGCTGAAAACGAGGAAGCGGTTACACGAACCCCCAACCGATGTGCCTCTTCGACAATAGCTTCGAGCTCTGCGAGGTTGAATTGTGCTGGTGTACCAGGTTTCAAATCCCTGAACACTCCCACTTTGATGGTGTCGGAGCCGCGTGCAATTTGTTCCCTGACTGCGCGGCGACAATCATCGGCGCCGCTACAGGCTGCAGATTGATCAAAAAGGGCTTCAATTTCTCGCGTGAAACGCGAGCGAAATTCGCCGCCGGTGGGATGAATGATCTGCCCGGCTACCTGCATTCGCGGACCGGGCACCAGTCCTTCATTGATAGCGTTGCGCAGAGCGAACATGTAATCACCGTGGCTACCCATGTCGCGGATGGTGGTGAACCCGGCTTCAAGCGTACGACGGGCATGCACCATGGCCCGCAGTACATAATCGGCCTCGGACCAGGTGGTCATGCGTACGTGACGAGATGGCAGGTCACGTTGGGATTCCAGGTGCGTCTGAGTATCGATCAAACCCGGCACAACGAAGCAACAACTGAGATCTAGCCGCTTGGTGGTGTTGGATTCTTCGCCAGGAAAATCCTCGGCACGAAGACCTGTGCGGACCTCGATGATGCGCCCGTTTTGCAGGTAAATAGCTACATTCTGTTGCACGGTCTGGCCGGGCACCAGCAGAGCTTCAGCAGCAAAGATGATGGTGTCAGCCTGGGTGGATTCGGCAGCTTGGGCACTGAGCGTCAAAAGCGACAAACTTACAATGCAAAGCGGCCAACTGATCCGGGTAAAAAGTCGTCGCAAAAGTGACGTACTCATGAGAATCACCAGGTGGCTATCGGATTAACAGGGCTGCCGGTTGCGCCTTCAGCCGCCAAAGGAGCCAGGCTGAGCATAAAGCGACTGCGTCCCAGGCTGGCCGCGGCAGCGCTCAAAGCCTCCAGATCAAGCGCATCCAGAATGGGCATGCCCATCCCGGCGATGAGCAGCTCGTGCAAAGGAAAAAAAGAACCTTCAACCAATGAGGGCTGGAAGTCGATGACCGAGTCAGAGCCAATCAGGGACACCTGCCTTTCCTGCAACCAGAATGCAGCGCTGGGATGCAGACCTCCGGTGCCCTCCATCAGGTTCCACGGCCCCTCTTTTTCCCGCTTGAGCCAACGGCCGGTTCGTACGATCACCGCATCACCCGTCTCTATCCTGATTCCGCTGACGGCTTCCCAACGCTCCAGGTCGGCCGGGCCAATGATGTGAGTATCTTCCAGGTAGACCTGACCCAAAAATCGCGGGAAATCGATCAATACGCCGCGGGTCAAAATACCATTCTTATAATCAATGATGGAGAGAATCTCTGCACCAGCTGGTGTTACGCGCTCCTGCGAATGGCCGTTGTACAGTTTTCCCTTGTAAAAAATGTGGCTCAAGGCATCGATATGTGAGTGGACCAAACCGTGATATTCGATTTCAAAACGGTCCGCTCCATGGCCTTCTTGCATTCCGCTGTTTTCTGGCAATGGAGTGCCAACGGCAGACATGGTGAGCTTGAATGGCGAGGGGTTGTCGATGCCAGCAACTGTCTCCAATGAACGTGAAAGTGAAACCGAAATCCCTTCTTTCACTTCCAGCGCCGCCAATTTACGCACAGCAGGGGTGATGAAATTCAGAGTACCGAGTTGATCCTCTTCGCCCCAGCGCCCCCAGTTCGAAACTTTCTGAAACCAGGAGGAAAAGGTTTCCGCACTCACTTTTGCGCTGAGGTTTGCACCGAGTTTTGTGCTGGGGTTTGCATCGCTTGTTTCAGCCCGAAGCGGCTGCGCACTGGAGAAGAAAACCAATGATCCGGCCAACGCGAAGCACTGCAAAATTGCTTTGGCATGAATACTTCCCGGTTGAAAAGTTGTCAAATTGTTCTCCCGTTATGAACCTGCTTCTGAGGAATCTCTGTTTGATGCTGCGATTCGCAAGTGGCCTGTATCAGCCAAAGCGGCAGTAGCATCGCGAAGGAGTGGTGGTGCCTGGTGCCGGTCTGGAGTGAGGCCGATAGCCATAGCTATCGACCGAATGAAGACCAAGCCAAGCGCCGCCAAACCGAGCCAGGCGCTACTGATTTGGCTGTTACAGGCCACTGGTTCAGGTTCAAATGCACTTTTCCACCCTTCATTACCCAAATAACATGCTCGAGTTGTTGCACATCTTCTAGGGGACTCTCTGCCACTGCAATAATGTCGGCGAATTTGCCAGCTTCAATGGTTCCGATCTCAGAATCCCGGCGCAGCACTTTGGCTGCCGCGCTGGTTGCCGCAGTGATGGCTTGTTGCGGGGATAGTCCAGCTTTTACCAGTTCCGCGAACTCTCGTGCATTCTCGCCGTGAGGAAACACACCGGGGTCCGAACCAAAAGCAAAACGGACACCGGCTTCACTGGCGGCAATAGCCGAGGGCGTTTCCTGTTTCAGTTTGAAAAGAAACTCCAGTATGGGTTGAGGTAGCCATCCCATTGATCCGGTGTTGAGGGTTTCCGGTTTATCACCCACGGCCGCCTGGACTACATAGAGATGTGGTACAAAATAGGCGTCGCCAGCTTTCAGCAGCCGCCAGGTTTCGTCATCGGGATAGGTAACCGTGTCAACCGCATCGAAACCGGCGCGTAAAGCGGCATTGATACCGCTGGCATCACCCAGCGTATTTCCGCCATCCGCTATGACTGACCGCCCAAGCGCATGCGCCGTGCTGGCAATGGCCTGAAGCTCTTCCTCGCTGAACGTTATGGGAAGAGAGGGTATGGAAAGCAGGCTGCCCGTGTTGTAGACATTGATCACATCTGCACCGCGACTGACTTGCTCCCGCACTGCGCGGCTGCAATCATCCGCACCTGTGCAGACATTTTGTGGCCCAACCACTGACTCCACTTCAGCATTGAATCGTGTAGCTCTGGACTGCCCTGGAATTGACAATGGACTGCCCACTGCAAAAATTCTCGGGCCGGGCAGCAAGCCATCATTGACTGCCTTTCGCAAGGCAAAAACGGCATCTTCGTGATTGCGGCGACCCGTACCCATATCCAGAATGGAAGTAAAGCCTGCATGCAGCAATTTTTCTGCGTGGACAGCGCCCAACAAGGCCAGGTCTGCCGCTCCTTTGGTCACATCTTCCGACTCTCCACCCGGGTCTGGAGTCGAAGTGAGATGCACGTGCAGATCAATTAGTCCCGGAAGTACGAATGCATTCTTCAGATCGACCAAATGTGCACCTTCTACTTCTGCGTAGCCCGCCGTAAGCTCGACCACCCGGCCATCCCGAATGTGGATAGTCTGCTGTTTGAGCGGCATATCGCCCGGGACAGCCAGTACCGAACCCGCATGAATGAGGATCAGCGGATACTGTTCATCCAGGCTTGCAGCGAAGCTGGGTGTACTGCCCATCAGTAAGCAGAAAAGAAACACTATTCGAACACCGAATACAGCTGGGCTCATGTGAACCGATACCTGTAAAAGAATCTGCTCAATATCGCTCAGCGGTTTACCGGGAGATCCAGCTTTTTCCGGTCAATAATTTCTCCCGACTTGATGACCAGGCTGATCTGCTTGGCACCGTTTATATCTGCAAGTGGATCAGCGTCGAGCAGAACAAGATCGGCCAGTTTGCCTTCCTCGATTGAGCCCAATTGTTCATCCACACCCAGGTAGGTGGCAGCATTGAGGGTTGCAATCCTGATGACATCCAGTGGTGGAATGCCGGCAGCAACCAGCAATTCCATCTCCCGGTGCACGGCGGGGCCGGACGTCTGATCGGTGCCCAGGGCGAATACCCCGCCTGCTTCATGCACCTTGCGGATATTTTCCTGGGCGACCGGGGTCATCAGCTTCATCCACCAGGTCCAGGTCTCGTTCTGCCATTTGGCAGAGCCTGCAGTCTGCAGTTCTTCAATCTCATCCGGTTCGAGTACCGCCTGGTATAAAGCCTGGTCCAGGAATTCCGGGTGTTCCGCCAGCCGGCTGTAGTTCTCCCCAATGGTGAGCGTGGTGGCCACCGGAATCTTTTTCGCGCCCAGCAGTGCCACAAAACTATCACTCACCGGCCCCTGGATCACCGGATGTGCCAGTGCATCGACTCCGGCGAAGATGGCTTCGCGTGCCCTTAACTCACTGGATACATGGGCGGTGGCCCGGATGCCATGGTCGTTGTAGTACTCAATCAGTTGCTGCATCAACTCGACGGGCAAAAGCGGAATCATCGGGCGTGCACCCCATCCGCGCTCCTCCAGCGTCAGTTTGACCATGTCCGGCTTGCGCGCAATATGCGCATCGATTACGGGTATTGCATCAGGCCAGGAAGCAACCAGGTAAGCACCTGGCCCGGATCCATGACTGCCAGGATATGTCAGAATGCCTCCTGCGGTGTAAATTCGTGGAGCGACAATTTCTCCACTTCTTTCCATATCGCGCAGACCGAATATGTAATCTGGTAAATTTCCCGCGTCATAAACTGCGGTTACACCCGAATAGAGATAACCCTGCAGAGCCTGAATACCTTCTGCGTAATCTTCTGAACCGGTGGTGAGGCCGTCCTTGGTGACATTGACTCCGCCCAGTAAGTGGATATGCACATCCATGAGACCGGGTATAAGGTACTTGCCAGTACCATCAACTGTGCTTACACCTTGGGGAGCCTCCACGGGCTGCCGGGAAACCTGGCTGATGCGATCGGCTTGTATCAACACCGAAGCCCCCTCTATGGCAGGCCGGCCGGTGCCGTCGATCAAAGTTACATTTCTGATCAGTAAATCCGCTTGCGCAGCGCTGCAACACAGGAGCAGCGCGGCTGTGCATATGAGCCAGCCATTCAGATGACCGAAGAACCCTCTGTCAGATTGGCGCATCAGAGGTCTTATCCCTCAACCAATGCCAGAACCCGCAAGGGGCTGCCCGATCCCTGTTTGATTTTGAGAGGAGCCGAAATGATCACCGCACCTTTGGGTGGCAGCTGGTCCAGGTTGGTCAGGCTGGCGAGACCGAAACGATTCGCTCCGTGCATGCCACCGTGACAGGGGAACGGTGGGTCAAAGGCATAAGCCTGGCCTGCATCGGTACCCACGGTTTCGGTGCCGAAACCGAGTACATCGCGTTCTTTGGCGAGGAACTGCACCACCGCTGCATCGGGCCCTGGGGTATGCGCTCCGGTCTCATCCATGTTCAGGTAATGATCGTGTTCCGTCCGCTTGGACCAACCGGTGCGAAGCAGGAACCAGCTGCCCGCTTCAATTTTCCCATGCTTCTTTTCCCAGGCCAGTACGTGGTCGACAGTGAGCAGGAAGTCGGGGGTTTTCTCCACTTCGTCCACCACATCGATCACACAGGCCGGTGCAATAAAGCGCTCAACGGAAATGGTGTCGGTGGCATTGCCCGGATAATCTTTGCCGCTTACCCAATGGATGGGTGCATCGAAGTGCGTGCCCGTGTGTTCGCTGCACTTGAAATTATTCCAGTACCAGGCAGGTCCGCGATCGTCGTAATTGGAAATCTCTTCCAGGCTGAACGGCCAGTGCAGGTTCCATTGCGGCGGCAGCGCCAGCACCGGCGTACCGTCATGCAGGGTATTGGTGAGGTCAACCACCTTGATTTTCCGGGAAGCAATTTCTGCTACGAGACTGTGCAGGGTGCCAGGCATGATGAGGTTCTCCAGTTCGCAGGCATGTTGGCCGATTCACTATCACTCTATCTGATAATGTTATACATATGAAATTGTTTTTCAAACGACCACTCCTGTTCGACTTATCCAGGCAATCCTGCAAGCCATCTGAGCACTCGCACATGAAATCGATTTTGATCATATGCTTTCTCTTTCTCTCCAGCGGCGGCCTGCTGGCTGAACGGGCGCCCAATGGCGAAGCGCGCCTGCGTTGGGAATGCATGAACCAGATCCATCTGGACAAGTTCGACCTGATCCTGCCAGAGGCAATGCGCGAAAACGGTGTGGACATGTGGATTACGGTCAACCGCGAGAGTGCAGATGGCCGGAGTTTCAAGGTCAAACCGTAAAGCGAAAGACCAGAACGAGAGACCTGGGGTCAGAGTAAAGGGACAGAGTAAGTATTTTTTTATCGACCCGTCGCGTGAATAGGGTGATTTACTTTGTCCCTTTACTCTGACCCCACGCTCTGCGTGACATCCGTTTGGTCATGAAAGGCGGCCAGGTTTACCGCAACGAACTGGACTGAACTTGTAGAGCCGATGACTCCAATTTAATCCGGCAGTATCCCAGGCCAGGCTCAAGCTGAATTCTGGCTGTCAGCAACTGGCCTGCGCTCTGCCAGGATATCGATCACGAAACTCATCACCAGCTGATTGTACTGGTTGAAAGCTTCATTGCGGCTGCGGATAATGCCCCATTTGTCACGCACGATGCGGTCGGGCTTTTCCACAATGTCATAAGTGAAGGTAATGGTGTGCCCGGGGCGCACCGGCCGGTGCCAGACCATATTTTCGATGCCCATGCCGGCACCGTTGCGGCGGCCATCGCGCACCCCGCTGGCAAAGCGCTCCATGTAGGAAACCATCAGCTTCATCCAGATCGCTGTCAGATGCCAGCCGGACGCCACCAGGCCCCGATAAGGAGTGTCCAGCGCAGCCACAGGGTCGGTGTGAAAGACCTGTGGTGCGTATTTCCTGCCGAACTCAACAATCTCCAGCTCGCTGAAGGTATGCGATCCGAAAACATGAAACTCTCCCACCGGGATATCTTCGAACCAGCGGCTGCGGATATAGACTTTATCCATGGCTGAGCCCCATCTCTTGAACTCCGTCCTGCTGAGCTCCGTCCTGCTGAAGCCCATCCTGGCGCAGAGGGACCACCAAAGTAATGATGGATTCAAGCACAGCTTTACCTGCCTGGTTATCCACAATCACTTCGCAATCCATGGTGCCCATGGCGGGCTGGTCGGATGGACGGCAAGCCTTTATCTTCAGCCGCGCCGACAGAGTATCGCCGGCAAATACCGGCATTTTCCAGCGCAACTGGCTGACCCCCGAAGGCTCAAGTATCGTCACTTCATTGGCCTGCAAGCTGTCGCTGATCAAACGCATCATCAGCGCCGTCACCTGCCAGCCACTGGCGCATAGCCCTCCAAAAATGGAATCAAGCGCGGCGCCACTGTCGAGGTGATAGGGCTGGGGATCGAACTCGGCAGCGAACTCAAGAATGTCTTCCTGAGTCACCGTGAGTGTTGAGGTGGTGAATGTTTCACCGGGCTGGAGGTCCTGCCAATAGCGCATTGTGAGTCTGGCTTGAGGAAAGCGGAGACTATAGGCACTGCCTTCGGGCGAGTCAATTCAGAGCTCTGGTCAGCGCCAGGGCCTCCAGCGGTGACCAGTGACCTGCAAAACCCAAAGCAGGAACGAGCCTTGCTCGCGACGGAGATCTCTAATGTCGGCGATAGCTCTCGCACATCCCTGGCTCCGCTATCTAAGGCAACTCTGATTTATTCAGAGTTGCCGCGGTACAAGGATGTACCGCCATTTTTGATGATTGTAAATCATTGAAAATGAAGCAAAACAAAAATCACATTTTTTTCTTTGCGTGCTTTGATGCTTCAGGGACGAATTAATCAGAGCTTCCCTAAGTGCATGGCCCAGGCCAGCTTCTCGCCTGCTGCGCAGGCTCACCTCCTCCCTGCACAAATACGCTAGCTCCTACAGGGTGGTCTTCTTACCCGACAGCAATACTTCACCTCGGGCGACCGCGATGGCCAGGGCATCGCCCGGCTTGGGTGGCCGCGCGTCATGGCGGAGTTCCAATAACTCTTCATTGCTGCTGCGCGCCAGGGCTTCGGCGGCGGGTTTGCCAGATTGATACTGCGGTGGCCAGTACTGTTTGCGGTGTCCGTAATGCGCCGCCGCCGAGAGTACCAAATGGGGCTCATTCATGATGGGCCGGGCCATGGCAACGATGTCGGTACGCCCGGCAGCGATGAGGGTGTTGGCCTGATCGGCAGAAGTGATGTTGCCCGCCACGATGGTGGGAATACCTGCTTCATTACGGATCTGGTCGGCAAAGGGCGTCTGGAACATGCGGCCGTAGATCGGATCTTCGTCTTTGGTCACCTGGCCGGTGGAAACGTTGATGATGTCCACACCGGCAGCCTTAAGCATCCGGGCCATTTCCAGCATTTCCTGCTCCGTGAGGCCATCGTCCACCCAATCAGTTGCTGAGATGCGTACCGACAAAGGCTTGTGTTCGGGCCATACCTCGCGCACTGCCTGAACCACGCTCAAGGGGAATTTCATGCGGCCATGAATATCGCCGCCATATTCATCCTCGCGCTTGTTGGTAACCGGGCTGATGAAACTGGATAGCAGATACCCGTGCGCCAGATGCAGCTCCAGCATATCGAAACCGGCAGCATCAACATGGGCTGTGGTCTTGAGAAAATCTTGCAGAACCTGATCCATATCCTGCCTG
Organism: Lysobacterales bacterium; assembly: GCA_031406105.1. Lineage (GTDB taxonomy): Bacteria > Pseudomonadota > Gammaproteobacteria > Xanthomonadales > SZUA-36 > JAWXBM01. The sequence continues at coordinate 9,133 of JANOGQ010000463.1, forward strand.
CTGGCGGTACGGGGAACGGCGCTGTGCTTCAAATAGGGCAAGCTAGACGCGCTGATGATATCCCAGGCATGTTCCTTCAATGGCTGATCCATGCCCCCATTCCAGGGCACGCAACTAGCACCTTTACGGCCGGCATGGCCGATCTGGGCACAGATTTTTGCTTTGCTGTTGCTGTGCACGAAATCGACGATCCGACGCCACTTTTCCGTTTGCTCGCTATTCCAGATGCCGGCACAACCCGGGGTGATTCGCGCCGTGGGCGAAATACAGATCATCTCCGTGTTCAGCAGGCCTGCACCACCCACGGCACGTGCCCCGTAGTGCACCAGATGCCAGTCCAGCGGGTTGCCATCTTCGGCACAGTACTGGCACATGGCAGAAAGCTGGAAGCGATTTTCCACCCGCATCTGGCCAATTTTGAAAGGCTGAAACACCGGTACAGCAGGATTTTCCACATCGACATCGCTGAATCCGGTGACTTCTTTGGTGTGCCCCGCAAACCAGCGATCCACCGACTGGATGTAGGCCGGATCGCGCAACTTGAGGTTTTCATAAGTGATGCGTTTGGAGCGCGCCAGCATATTGAAGGTGAACTGCTCGGCTTCCTGCGCTGATGCATAACGATCAACATGCTCAAACCAGCGCAAGC
>JANOGQ010000514.1:0-6312 GCA_031406105.1 Lysobacterales bacterium
GTAAATCGGAATTTTAATGTTTCGTAAATCAACCGGTACGCCATTCATCACCAGCGTGCCCGGTTCTACCAGGCGATTGTGCAAGTACATCTGCCGCAGGTAATAAATATGCATGGCCATGGGCATGCGGGTGGAATCGCCGTTCCAGTACAACAGGTCAAAAGCCTTGGGTGATTGCCCCAGCAGGTAGTTGTTGACCACAAAACTCCAGATCAGATCATTGGCACGCAACATATTGAAGCTGGCCGACATGTCTTTGGCTTCCAGATAACCCTTCTTGCTCATGCGCTTTTCCAGCTGATCCAGCTGTTTGTCGCTGATGAACACCAGGAGGTCACCGGCTTCGCTGAAATCCACCTGGGCCGTAAAAAACGTAGCAGTCTTGATACGCTTGTCGCCGGTTTTTTCATTGATGGCCAAAGCGCTGGCCAGCAGGGTGCCGCCAATGCAGTAACCGATGGTGTTGATCTCACTGACGCCGGTGGCCTGCTCAACCGCATCCAGTGCTGCGTAAATGCCCAGGTTAAGATAGTCCTCAAACGTTTTCTTGCCCAGCTCACCATCGGGATTCACCCAGGAAACCACAAATACGGTGTAGCCTTTTTCCACCATCCACTGAATGAAGGAATTCTTGGGCCCGAGATCAAGTATGTAAAACTTGTTGATCCAGGGTGGGAATATCAGCAATGGCCTTGAGTACACTTTTGCGGTGGTTGGCGAGTACTGGATCAGCTGCATCAGCTCGTTTTCATAAACCACCTTGCCCGGAGTGGTGGCGAGGTTTTTACCCACTTCAAACTGGCTTTCATCCACCATGCTGATTTTCAGCCTGCCTTTGCCCTTGATCAGGTCAGTTGTCAGGTTTTTCATGCCATTGACCAGATTCATTCCTTTGGTTTTAACCGTGGCATCCAGCACTTCGGGGTTGGTCAGTACAAAGTTGCTGGGTGACAGGGCATCAAGCGCTTGTTTGGTGAAGAACTCCAGAGTGTGCTTGTCCCGTTTGCCCAGATCCTCATCACTGACTGCGGCCAGCAGGTGTTTTGAAGCCATCAGGTAACTTTGCTTGATCACATCAAAGTACAGCGACTCATTCCATTGCGAAGCAGCAAAGCGACGATCACCAGGCAAGGGTTTTGCCACGACTTCAATCGGCTTGCCCAGTGCCCGATTGACGGTATAGCTGGCCAGCTCCAGCTGGTCGGCCACCAGCGCGAGATTGCGCGCCAGCAACTTGTCCGGATGGCGAATGCTGTCCTGGATGAATTTCCAGGAGGCTCTGCCCAAACCAAACGGATCCAGCAAAGAGGGTGAAAGTTTTTCCACGAGCCGGTCAGCGATTTTGATCATGCAAATCTCCTGTTCATCGATGTTTCATCAAGCGGCCTTTTTCCCGCTCCCAGTCACGGTCTTTCTCGACTTTGCGCTTGTCGTACTCTTTCTTGCCCTTGGCCAGGCCGATTTCCACTTTCACCTTGCCTTTTGACCAGTACATGGCCGTGGGCACTACGGTATAGCCTTTGCGGTCGACCGCGCCAAGCAACTGGTCGATCTGGCGACGATGCAACAGCAGTTTGCGCGTGCGCATGGGGTCGGGATGAATGTGTGTGGACGCTGTTGCCAGAGGAGTGATGGTGGTGCCGAACAAATAGGCCTCACTGTCTTTCAACAGCACATAGCTATCAGCAAACTGGATGTGGCCAGCGCGCAGGGCTTTGACCTCCCACCCTTCCAGCGCAATACCGGATTCAATCCGCTCTTCAATGGCGTACTCATAACGGGCACGCTTGTTCAGCGCGATGGTTTTCTGTGCGGTGGCTTTATTATCGTTCATGTTTTTGTGCTTGCATCACCGGTCTATTCTACTTGGGCTGGCGGGCCACATGCTATGCTGCCTGCCAGCCTGTTCTGACAGCCCTGACGGATCATGGAAATTACCCGCACGGCGCTGGTGCTTTTTCCAGCGAACAACATGTATCAGCTGGTTGCAGATGTGGCCAGCTATCCGCAGTTCCTGAGCTGGTGTACAGCTTCCCGCCTGATCGATAGCGGTGACGGCTGGCAGGTGGCCAGCCTGGATATCGCAATTGCCGGATTACGCCAGTCCTTTACCACCCGCAACCAGCTTCGCCCCGGCGAGAGTCTTTCCATGCAGTTGCTGGAAGGCCCGTTTCAAAAGCTTTCCGGTGAGTGGCGTTTTGAGCCACTGAGTTCTGCTGGCAGCAAGATTCTCCTGCAATTGAAGTTTGAATTCAGCGGGAATCTGTTATCAGCCGCGTTTCGGCATGGTTTTGCCAGCGTGGCTGACCGCTTGGTAAATGATTTTTGTGTGCGCGCAGAGGAAGTTTATGGAACTGATCGAGGTTGAAGTCGCCTACGCTTTGCCGCAGCGACAGGTCATTACCAGGGTCACTGTGGCGGTGGGGACCACTGTGGCAGAAGCTATAGCCTTATCGGGCATTCGCAAGATTTTTGGCGGTATTGAAGAACAACCCAAGGTGGGTATTTTTAGTCGCAAGGTCAGTCTGGATTATCCATTGCAGGCTGGCGACCGGGTGGAGATTTATCGGCCTTTGCTGGCGGATCCGAAAGAGGTTCGGCGGCGCAAGGCTGCAGAACAAAAGGCCGAAAAACTGAAAACCGGCGCCAAAGAGGAACTGAAGAAACTACGTCAGCACTAAAAGCAGAGGATGTTTGCTGCTAAACAACCTGAATCCTGTCAGCCCTGAGCAACTCGCTCAGCCATCGATATCTGGCGATGTGGTGTCATCGGCGGGCCGTTGATTGGTCGCGTTGATGTCCTGCTCGTATTTACGATCTTCCGCACTGCGCTCACCCAAGCCCTCTATTTCAGGTTCCAGGGCCTCGTCCTTGCCGGATTCCACCGATAAACTGTGCGGATCCTGTTTGGGCTTGGGTTTTGCGGCAGCGGCGGTGGTAGTGCCAGAGCCAGCGCTAACGTCAGAGGCAAAATCATTGTCTGCACCAATGATTTCGGTGAGCAGATCTTCTTCAAACTTCAAAGTTACCGTGCGCTGCACCAGAGCACCACCGCGGCGACTGAAGGTCTGGACATAGTCCCAACGATGTTGCTGGAATGGATCCTGGATGGACGGTGTGCCCAGCACGAACATCACCTGGCGTTTGTTCATGCCGACATACAATTCGTCGATCTCGTCCTGCTCCAGCGCATTACCCTGCTGGATGTTCTGCTTATAAATCAGGTTGCAGGCGCTGCTGCCGCAAGCCACCACAATTGCCAGAATCAGGGTTCTTGTAAACTTGCTCATAATGATAAGGTAGGCCTTGGGCGGCTGGGCCGTTTTCTGAAGAAGCTGAATGATACAATATTCCGCTTGGCGCTATACAGTGTCATTGAACTCACCACCAGCAGGGCTATAGCCATGGAAGTCAGTAACCTTAAAGAAGTTGGCCTCAAGATCACGCACCCACGCAAGCGGATTTTCGAAGTGCTGGAAGAAAAAGCTCACAAGCACATGACGGCGGATGACATCTATCGCAGCCTGATTGAGGCTGGCGAAGACATCGGCCTGGCTACGGTTTACCGGGTGTTGAGCCAGTTTGAAACAGCCGGGCTGGTGACCAAACATAATTTCGAAGGCGGCCAAGCCTATTATGAGCTGGATTCCGGCAAGCACCACGACCACATGGTGTGCGTGGAAACCGGCAAAGTGATCGAATTCTTCAGCGAAGAGATTGAACTGCTGCAAAAGAAAATTGCCGCAGCCAGCGGTTATGACATCGAAGATCACAGCCTGGTGATTTACGTACGGCCCAGGAAGAAAGTCTGAAATCCGGGCTTGAAATCCGGACTCTGGCCGGGTTCAAGTTCAATGACGGGTAAGGGCGCTGCTCAACAATTCACTGGCATGGGCACGGCTCTGTTCGGTCAGTTTGCCGCCCAGCATGCGGGCGATTTCATCGACACGCTCTGCTGCATCCAATACGGCCGTTTCAACCCTTGTCAGTTGATCGGCGGCATTCTTGACGACCCGAATCTGCTGATCTGCGCACACCGCGACCTGCGCCAGGTGGGTTACACACAGTGCCTGACCCTGGCCGGCAATGGCCTGCAAGAGACGCCCCACGGCGTTGGCTGTGTCACCACCAATACCTGCATCCACTTCATCGAATACCTGAGTGGCAGCTGCCTGCCCGGCGCTGCCGGCAACCTTGATGGCCAGGCTGATGCGGGACAATTCGCCGCCTGAAGCCAGCTTGCGCAGAGGTCCTGGCGGCATGCCGGGATTGGCGCTGACGCGCATTTCCAGCTTGTCATCGCCTCTGCGGCCCGGTTCCCGATCGGCTTGCAGTTCCACCTGTAATTCGAACACCCCACCTTCCATACCCAGTACCTGCATCAGGTCGGTGACAGCGCCCGATAAAACTTTCGCCGTTTTCAGCCGGGCCTTGTGCAGTGTCCTGGCAGCCAGCCGATAGGCCGATAATTGTTCTTTGTGTTGGTCCTGAAGAAGCTTGCGTTGCTGGTCAAGGTTGGATGCACGATCAATGCGTTCCTGCAGTTTTTGCAGCACAGCAGCGAGATTCTGTGGCTCAGACCGGTGTTTGCGCGCCAGGGCATGCAGACGGCTCATCTGCTCTTCCAGTCGCGCCAGCCGCTCGACACTGAGGTCAATGCGCGAAAGAGCGGCCTCCAGGCTCTGGCGGGCTTCTTCGCAATTGATGGCAGCCTCGTTCAGCGCTTTGTGGGCATTGGCGATATCCCGGTCCTGGCCTGCATCCCGTTGCAACTGATTGGCCAGCGATTGCAACAAGGGGCCAGTAGCACGATCATCGGCCTGCAACACATCCAGGCTGGATTGCAGGCGGGCCAGCACATCGCTGCCACGGGACAGCAGCTCGTGTTCTCTTTCCAGCTGCAGGTAAGCTTCAGCCGGAATGATGCTGCTTTCCAGTTCCTGCGCCTGGTAGCGCAGCAGGTCCAGTTCCGCCGAGCTCAGTGGCGATTCGCTGGTCAGTTGCTGCAATAGCTGCGCCGTTGCCTGCCAGTCTGCAAACGCGCGACTCAGTGACGCAAGCAGCTCGGCATATTCACCCCTGCTATCGAGCAAGGCGAATGCTTCGGAATTGCGGGTCAGGCGTATGTGTTCGTTCTGGCCATGGATTTCCACCAGCAGATCGCCGAGTTCCTGCACCTGGGCGACAGTCACAGCGGTGCCATTGATCCAGGCCCTTGAACGACCATTGCTGCTCATCACACGCCTCAGCAGACAGGCGTTTTGTTGATCCAGATCCGCATCGCGAAGCCATTGCAAGGCCGGGCTGTCGGACCGCAGCTGGAATTCGGCGCTGAGCTCCGCTTTGTCACAACCCGCCCGAATGGCGGTGGAGTCAGCCCGACTGCCCAGCAACAGGCCCAAAGCGTCCACCAGAATGGACTTGCCTGCACCGGTTTCGCCCGTGATAACGGTGAAGCCGCCGTTCAGCTCGATTTCCAGATCATCGATGATGGCGAAATTGCGTATTTGCAGCAGGCTCAGCATGGGCGTGCAGGGCTCCTGCTGAAAGCGTATCTCCGGCCAAAGGGTGAGTGGTCTGCCATGCGGGCCAAACTAGCATGGCGTGACCCGTGCGGCAACGCACTGCAAGCAGGAGATTTGCTTGAAACAGGCGCACACAGCCCCATTTAAGCGGGGAAGACAAAAATGCGACTGGCTGAACACAGCCCGGCACAGGAACCAAAACCATGACCAACCACAAAATTCACACTGCCGATGACGACCCCGATGAGCTGGATCAGCCAGACAGGGATGCAAGCGCCCAGGGCACCAGGCAGCCTGCCGAAGCGGCTGAAGCTGCGGATATTGACGATGAACTGCAGGGCATGGAACAGGCCGTCAATGCTGCCGAGCAGGAATTGCTGCAGCACCGGGATGCCATGCTGCGCATGCAGGCTGAGATGGATAACCTGCGTAAACGCCTGATCCGCGACCAGGAACGCTCGCGCAAGTTCGCGCTGGAAAATGTCATGAAGGATCTTCTGCAAGTACGTGACAGCCTTGAGCGCGCTCTGGAAATATCGGCAGATAAAGCCACTGTGGAATCGCTGCGCGAGGGTGAACAGCTGACTCTGAAGCTGCTGAGCAAGGTCATGAGTGATCATGGCCTGGAGCTGATAGATCCGCAGGGGGAGGTATTCAACCCGGAATGGCACGAAGCCGTTGCCATGTTGCCATCGGTGGAAGCGGGAGAAAATACCGTATTGAAGGTGATGCAAAAAGGCTTTCGCCTGCATGATCGTCTGATCAGGCCGGCCATGGTGGTAGTCGC
>JANOGQ010000550.1:0-15849 GCA_031406105.1 Lysobacterales bacterium
AACGCGTACCGCTGAAGTTTCCGTTGCGCATGCTGGACTATATCTATGCGGCCTGGATGAGCCACAAAACAAGGACTGCGGCTGATCTGCCGCCGGGGTATAACTGGGCCGCACTCACCGAACTGGATGCTGAGGATTTCGCCCGCACCTATTTCACCTTCATGGATAATTTCGATGCCTTGAAGTTGCCGGATTTATTGCCTGGCTACCAGCAAATATTTTTGCTGTTGCAAGAGGCGCAAGCCCTGGCTGATCAGGGCATCAAGGTTGCTGTGGTACTGGGCCCGAGTGAGCCCATGGTCAATGACACACTGCGCGAAAATGTATTGGCGAAGGCAGGCGCGGATGCCGCCCGGTTCGAGCTGGGCTTGCCGGCGCGCATCATTGGCCAAATGCAGCAGCGTGTGGCAGCGGATGTGCCTTTGCTGGACTTGAGCCTGGCCTTTCGGGAGCGCCTTCTGGCCACGGGAGAAAAACTGTACTTCCGCCAGAACACACACTGGGATCTGGCAGGTAATCAACTGGCGGGCGAAGAAATCAGCCGTTTTCTCCTGCAGCAGTGGTTTGCGCCAGAGCCAGCGCAAGTGCAAGCGCAAGTGGCAGTTTCGTCTGCTGGCTGGCGAGGTCCTGAGCTGGTCAGTGACGCTGAAATTAAAGACTACCTTCAAGCCCTGTTCGCCGAAACGAAGAAAGTGCTGCCAAAAGTCACCGGCATCGCTCGCGAAATGCAGCTGTTCGACGGAATCGTGGCTGGAGAGAACAACTGGGCCATGGCCGAATTGAACCAGGCCGTTGAGCTGCTTTGGGACGAGCCGCCCGAGATGTCGCAGCTGAAAATTTCCTTTTACGGGGCTGACGGGCGTCACTATGGTGTATTGGTGGAAGTTAAGGTCGATGAAGGCTGGCAATTACTGGCTGATCGCAGGGCAGAAACGGTCAGTGGCGAGCTGCAAATCAAATTAAACCGGCAGCCGGTTCAGGCCATTCGGATCACCGGCACATTCAACAGTGAACAGGCAGAGAATCCAGCCAATCACTATATTCATATTGAAGAATTCGAGTGGATGGAATAAGCAATCAGAAGGTGTCGAAAACCGAGCAAGCGCTGGTTCTTTCGGAGATGAATGGGCCCTTGTTTGCATAATTATGACAAGTGTTTCAGTACATTGATGGCAATCAATTCTAGACATGTAAAGCCTTTATGATTACTCTCAAGCTGGCAAGGTTGATGAGCTTTTTGTTATGTTTGCCTGGCAGCTTCGGATGCCGCTTTTGACTAAGGTTTTTGACTACGGCTTTTGATCATCGCTCTTGAATAATGGCCAATGGAGATTTTTATGCAGGACAGAACTCTGATTTCAAGCAGGCATTTCGGCAAACATCGGTCACTTTATGCCGCCGTCACTGCTGCCCTGGCAGGAACCGTCAGTGGAGTAGATGCGCAAGCACAAGCGCAGGACGAAGCTGCAGCCGATACCGGGCGTCTTGAAGAAATCATAGTAAGTGCCCGCAAGCGCGACGAAAACATTCAGGATATTCCGCAGTCGATACAGGCATTCAGCCAACAGGACATCAACAAGACAGGCATCCGTGGCCTGACTGATGTCGCGAAGTTTGTTCCATCGATGACGGTGGTGGGTTCCTCCTCAGGTTTGAGCAAAATCGTTTTCCGCGGCCTGGCGGATTCACAACGGCCTTTCATTGCGGATTCATCCGCTGCCATCTATCTGGATGAGCAACCTCTGACCACAGGCGCACAGTCACCAGATATTCGCCCTATTGACCTCGAGCGCATCGAAACCCTGGCCGGCCCGCAGGGAACTTTGTATGGAGCCAGTTCCCAGTCGGGCACGATACGTTACATTGTGGCCAAACCCGACGCCAGCGAGTTTTCTGCCAACGCCGGTGGTGGCTTGCACACCATAGACAGCGGTGGCACAGGCTGGGATGCGGACGCCATGATCAACATCCCGGTTATCCCTGACAAATTTGCCATACGCCTGGTCGGCTTCGGGGCCAACGATGCCGGTTTCATCGATAATGTGCTGTCAAATACACCGGGCCGCATCGATGCAGAAACCGGCGAAATCATTCCAGGTACCAAAACCAATGCGGACATCGTTAAAAACGACATCAACGAGTCGGACTGGTTTGGCGGACGCATTTCGGGCAAGTGGTTTTTCGATGATGCCTGGCAGCTGACCGGTATCTATAATTACAGCAATTCCGAGATCCATGGTTTTAACGACTACGACCCCACCCGGGGGGATCTGAAAACTGCAAAATTCAACAACGAACTCTGGGATGACGAGTGGAGCAACTTCCAGCTCACGCTGGATGGTGACGTGGGTTTTGCGCAGCTGACCTCTTCATTCGCTTACTTTGAGCGCGATACGGCATATGTGTTTGACGCCACCTTTAACGTGGCCTATTACCATTCTGCTCTTGGCGTCTATGGCCGGGGAAATTGTGGCAGCAACCCTGATTACGCCTATTACAATATTTATGATTTCTCCACTGCTTGTGAGCTGAACGGCCTGGGCTATGATTTTGACGATGCCGACCCAACCGGGACCAACAACAACGTGCAACGTGACACACGCTGGACCCACGAGACCCGCCTGACCGGAACCACCGGTCGCTGGGACTGGACTTTGGGGTTCTTTTACCAGGAGGCCAAACAGCGCTGGGATTACACCACGGATATTGACGATCTGACGCTGACTGAGGCCTGGGCTGCTTTCGAGGCTTTACAAGGTGAGCTCGCGCCTACCAATTCGCGTTGGGGCTCCGGCGAGCAAAGTGAGCGTACAGATATGTCGCTGTTTGGCGAGACAACCATCAACCTCACCGAGCAGTGGAAATTACTGGCGGGAGCGCGCTGGTATGATGCAGAAGTGGATCGCAGATATTACCAAAGAGTTCCTATCACTGGCGCAGAAACCCTTTCGACACCCAACGGCGATGACAGCGGCGTGCTGCCCAAAGTCGGTGTGCAGTTTTTCTTTGCGGAAGATCGCATGCTTTATGCATTGTACTCAGAGGGGTTCCGGACCGGCGGCACCAACCGGGCGCGTGGCAATCCGACTTTACCGATTCAGTATGATTCCGACATCCTGAAGAATTATGAATTTGGCCTGAAGTCCCAATGGATGGATGGTCACCTGCAGTTCAACCTGATTGGCTATCACCAGGTCTGGGAAGATGTTCAGCTGGAGCTGACTGATCCCAGCTTCGCCTTCGGTGAACCGTTCCAGACGGTAATCGCCAATGTGGGTGATGCCAATGTGGATGGTGTTGATTTTGAGATAACCGGCCTGATCAACGAGAATTTTTCTCTGGGCCTGGTTGGAACCTATTTGTTTGAGGCTGAGATCAGTGATGACATCCGGGTTTTTGATGATCGGGCACCTGATGATCTCGTGCTGGATATTCCGGCAGGCACACGCTTGCCACTTGTGGCAGACCTGAATCTTTCGGCTTTTGCGGAATACAACTGGGACATGAACCTGATGGGTGGGGGAGATGCCTATGTGCGGCTGCAGTATGCTTCTACCGGATCTTCCTACAACCGCCTGGTGGACAATGATGGTGATCCCGATGGCGATGGTTACGGCGGCCGGGTCGAGAGCCCCAGTTACAGCACCTGGGATTTGCGCTCCGGGTTCACAAATGGCGAATGGGAATTCACGGTCTTTGTGGATAACTTTACCGATGATCGTGCCGTTACCTTCCGGAACACGACTGCAGATGTGTATTGGGGTGGTGAGCAGAGTCGGGTTCTGCGCCCGCGCACCTACGGGTTCAATGTCCGCAGATATTTCAATTAAGGAAGCTCTGAATAATTCATCGCTGGATTATCGGCACACGGCCCAGGCCGGCTTCTCAGCCGCTTACTGGCCTCAGCTTCTCCCCATACTGCGGAAACTCTGAATAAATCAGGGTTTCCTTGCCCCGAGGGCTTGCTGGTTCACGTCTGCTGGACACCCGCTGCGGTGTCCCAGGCTTCTGCCTGAAGTTCTTCCGACAATATTTCCAGCAGTGTCTGGAGTTCTGTACTGAAATTTTTCCAGGTATGGAGCGAACTGCTGTATAGCGGTTGCCGGACCTGTTCGGAACTGGCGGTGCGGACCGCCCGTTCAGTTTCATGAAAGCGCAGGCAGGCATCTTCCCAGGGCAAGCCGCAGAAGTCGAGCAAGCGACGGGTTTGCACCTGCTGGTCATTGACCAGGTCCTCGTACCGGACTTCCAGTATTTTCCCGGGCAGCACCTGATGCCAGTGGCGCATCAGTTTGCGGTACTCCAGGTAGTATTCGCCGATTTCCTGCAGGTCGTAACTCCAGGTCTGGCCATGGGCAAAATGCTGTTTCAGGCTGCCAAAACAGCTGTCCAGCGGGTGGCGCCGGGCGTCGATGATTTTTGCATCCGGCAGTATCGTCAATATGAAACCGATACTGGGAAAATTGTTTGGCATCTTGTCGGTGAAGCAGGGCTTACCCTGGCGAAATCGCCGGGTGCGCCGCAGGTACTCCTCGCCCAGTTGTTGCCAGTCTGCGGCTGTCAATCCGGACACTGCTTCGGGGTAAACCTTGCCGGCAAAACGTCGCGACAGGGCAGAAGTCAACTTGCCGATATCAGGCAGTTCAGCCGTGCCTTCAACCTGGCTGTGGCTGGCCAGGATCTGTTCGATCAGGGTAGAGCCTGAGCGTGGCAGGCCGAGGATGAAGATCGGCACGGGTCCGGTTTTGCAACCCTGGCTCTGCCGCTCCTTCAGGAAGTCCTGGCTGAAAACCTTGCAAATGCGATCATTGATCACAGCAGTTTCCACCGGGTCATAGGAGATGCGCATGCGCTGGATGGCACAGGCTTGTTGGTAGCTCCCGAAAGCCTCTTGCCAACGTCCCTGGTCCTCAAAGGCTTTGCCCAGGGTAAAGAGGAAATGAACCCGGTCACTCTCTTCGAGCGCTTCTGTAGCCAGCCGCCGCTCCATGTCCGCGACCTGCACATCTGTGAAGCGGTAGGTTTTAAGGTTGGCCAGGCTCCAGTACACCTCGCCAAAACCGGGCATCTGTTCCATGGCCTTGTGGTAGGCCGTGATGCCCTCCTCGGTGCGGCCCAGGGTTTTCAGCAAATGACCCATACCGATCCAGGCTGCCGGATGATGTTCACGTACCTGTATAGCCCTGCGGTAATACAGCAGGGCAGTCTCATGCTGGCCGGCAACTGTGAGCATGCTGGCGTGCATGTAGAGGGCATAGGCGTTGCGCGGCATTTCTGCAGCAGCCACTGCGGTGCAATCCACCGCCTCATCAAACCGGTCGAGATTCTTCAGTACCCTTGAATAATCAATGCGTGCATCATGAAACTGCGGCGCCAGTTCCAAAACGCGGCGCAGGAGTTTTTCTGCATGCCGCCAGTGCTCCAGCTGGCCAGCTATTCGGGCCAGCATGCGCATTGCATTTACATTATTTGGATTGTCACGAAGTATTTCCTTGCAAAGTGCTTCGCATTCATCGAATCGCTCTTCTCGCAGGTGTAGTCCGGCTTCTGCCAGCCGCCCCCGCAAAGGGTCCAGGGCGAAGCCCTGTTCAAATACCAGGTCGGCTTCATCGCCCTTGCCCATGGTGGCCAGTACATGACCCAGTTTCTGGTGCGCACCGGTGGATTGAGGGTCCAGTTCGATGGCAAGCTTCAGCTGTGTGTAGGCTTCATCCAGGCGGCCCAGCATCAGCAGGGTCTGACCCAGGTTTTCCCGCGCGCGGGCGAAACGCGGGGCCAGCTCAGCGGCCTGTTGCAAGGGCGGCAGGGCTTCCGCCGGTTTGCGGGCATCGATCCATGCGACACCTTGCAAGGTCAGCAGATGGACATCATCCGGGCTGCTGAGCAGCCTCGCTCGACAGATTTCGGCGGCCTTTTCCGGCTGGTCGGCATGCAGGTGTTGCATGGCCAAATCGAATACGGCTTTGTTACTGTGCTCGCTCATGCGGATTTGAGACCGGATGAGAGTTCCATGCGGGCCACACGTACGCCACCCACGGTGGCAGCCAACATGGCAGCCAGCAAGGTCAACAGCAGTGCCAGCAGCAGATGGCCGGCGTGCAATTTACAGACGGCCTGGCCAGCGCCGAGGTTATCGAGAAACAATGAGTTGAGGCTCAGCTGGATCAGAAAATAAATCGTGCAGGCCAGCAACCAGCCCAGTGCTCCGGTCAACAGGGCCTGGATCAGCGGAAACCAGACTATGCCCTGGGCTCTGAAGCCGATCAGGCGCAGCAGGCTGAATTCCCGTGCTTTACGATTCACATTGGCCCAGAGGCTGGTGCCAAAGGACAGGCAAAAGCCGCCGATCACGATGATGGCAATGATCCAGTAGACAATGCTGAGATTTCGATCCAGCGACTTGACCAGTTCGATGTCGGCGGCTTTGGTGCGCACATCAATCTGCTGGCTGAGCAGCTCTGAACTGAGCTCAGCCACGTCAGCGATGTCACGGGCATAGAGCCTGAAACCGGCGAAATCACGGCTGGCATCGGGGCGCATTGCGCCATCAGCCGAAAAGGCCTGCACTGCGCGGCCATCGCGAAAATCTTCCACCGCAGTAAGAAAGTCTATCGACACAAACATACCGTCACGATTGAATGCACCGGCTGCTGCAATTCCGGTGACGGTCATGCCGTGAATGACGGTTTGTTGTTCATCATTCAGCTGGCGGGTGAGTATGCCATCCAGCCGTGTGCCCACGCTGGCGCCCAGTTTGCTGGCCGCATTGGCTGAAAGTATGAGCTCCTCAAGGCCCTGCGGAATCGTCACATTGTGGCCGAACAGGGGATCGCCGGTCCCGGTGGGTATCAGTTCGGTATCGATGATACGGCCTGCATCACTATCGGTCAGCCGCGTCTTGATGGTGGCCGCGATGGAGCGGGTCTTGGGAATGATGAAAGCAACATCCGGCCGCTCGGCCATTTGTTCGAACCAGTCCGGGGTGAAATTGCCACTGCCGCTGGGGATGATTTCACGGTAGCGGGGGTCTTCGCGAATGGGATCCAGCAGATTGTTGATGATGCCATATTTCAAGCCAAACAGAACCAGCAGTGGCACCAGCGCTGCCGACAAGGCCAGCACAAAGCAGCTCGACATCAACCATTCATGGCGGAAATCCCGCGCAGCCAACTGCACCAGCAAGCGGCGCTGAACAGCAGGAATATCAAAGCCAGCGACTTTCAAGGGCCAGCTCCCCTGTCAATGCTGACCTCATGTGATGTCTCATCGGCGGCGCTGATGCGGTGCTCAATCATGTTGAAGCCAAATTGCTGAGCCAACCGTTGGGCGTGGGTAGCCAGCAATAAAGTCACCTTGAATTCATCGCTTAAGCTGCAGAGCAATTCCACCATCCGCCCGGCGTTGATCGGATCAACCGCTGAGGTGGGTTCGTCGGCAATCAGGATAGCCGGGCGATGAGCCAGTGCACGGGCCACTTCGGCGCGCTGGCGCTGGCCAACTGACAACATGGCAGGCAGTTTGCCCAATTGAGCGCTGATCGCCAGCTTGCTGGCCCATTGCTGGGCTGTATCTGCCAGTGGCAGCTGCAAGAGGCGCAGGGGCAGTTCGATGTTTTCCTGTATCGTCAGATAGGGCAGCAGGCCGCCGGTCTGCATGATGTAGCCAACATGGCGGCCACGCCATTCGGTAAAAGCATCTGTGTGGTTTAGCTGCCATTCGGCGGCCAGATCATGCATAGGGCCGCCTTGCTGGGGGTAGAAGCTGAACTGCTCGCAGCTGTCTGGGCGCAATAACAAAGCCAGTATCTCGAGCAAGGTGCTCTTGCCGGAACCGCTTTCACCGATAAAGGCCAGCCGATCCCCTCGGGCAATGTCCAGCCGTTTGATGCAGAGGCGAAAACTTGCACCGCCACCGCTGTAGGTTTTGACCACATCGCGCAGTCTGAATACCGGCTGGGCAATCTGGGGAGCAATCAGGGCAGGGCCTCCAGCAGCAATGGATGGAGTGAGTCACCGTCCACTGCGCCACCATCCAGAGAAATCCACAGATCTACGTTTTCATGCAGAGCTCTGTAGTAAGCGATTTTCTTGTCCAGCTGATTGATGAACTCAAATTGCCTTTGCGCCGGCCATTCCTGCCAGGTGGTCAGGTCCAGGTTCATCACTTCGCTGGTATAAGGCAAGCCTTCGATGTATTCACGCATGTAGCCAAGATCAGCCAGGCTTTGACCACCTCCCACCTGGGTTGCGGAATTGGTCTTCTCCGGATCACGACTGATGGCAGCAGCCAGGCTTTTCAGCTCACCCAGGAAATCCTGTGGCGCCAGGGCGCCTTCTTCGGCGATGTCCAGCACCTGGCGTAAAACATCATGCAGATCGCTGAGCTGATCGCGGGTGAGGATGACACGCACATCCAGGTCACGTTGTGCCGGATCTTCAAAATCCCGATCGATCAGCCAGGCATCAAACAACACCGGTACGCCTTCGGCTTTGTTTTCGTTCAGGTAGTTCATGCGCAAGGCATAACCCAGGCGTGCTGCCTTTTGCTGGAATTCGTCCAGCTCTGTGCTTTCTTCAGCAACGATTTCGCTTTCAAACAGTTTAGGTGGCAGGCCTTTGGCGGTTTCCGCAACCTGCTCGGTGAGTTGCGATGTGAGTGCAGCCAGTGCTTGCTGGAAATTATCCACGTTGCCGGTTTCAACGCCGTAGTAGAAATCACCGATGCCTTCGATCTCTGACAAAGTGCGGTACTGTTGCTCTGCATAGGGATGGTCCTCAGCGCCTTCCGGTGTACGCAAGTGCAATACCCAGGTTGCTATCTGGTTTTCCCGCGCCAGATTACGCATGGCTGTGGTGCTCAGACCGGTTGCCGACAATGGATCATTGCCGGTGCGTGGACCTGCGTCGGTGATGAGAATCACGTAACGCGCATCGTAGCCGGTCCAGTCAATCTCCTCGATGGCCTGGAACACGCCGGCCCAGGCATCCTCGTTGAATCCGTAACTGGAAGCCGAGGCAGCACTCAAATTGGCAATGTTTCCCAGGAAAGTTTTGCCACTCAAACCTTCATCCAGGTTGACAAAAATGCGGCTCAGATATTCCAGGCCAGCTGCTGCCTCATTGTTATCGCGATAAGCAATCAAACCAAAACTGACTTTATCCGACAGGCCTGAAGATTCAATCGCCTGGTAAACACTCTGCATGGTGTCGCGGGTACGCTCGATGTAAGGGCTCATGGAAAGTGTAGTGTCAATCACAAAAACCACGCCGGTGCGGTAGGTTTGGGCTGCTTTGGGATCCTGCAGTGGTACCGATGCCACATGCAGCAAGCGGCCCTGTTCGCCCCTGACCAGCACATCCTCATGAGCAAGAATGGGGACCAGATAAAAATTTCGCCGTATGTCGACGAACTCAGGAGGCTGAATGGCGATCACGGGGGAGTCGCTGGGATCGCCTTTGGCGGCTTTGCTGCGCAACGATTCATAAGTGCGGGCATCCTGTTTCTCAACCAGGTTTTTCAGCGAATCCCGATCACCAAACAAGGGCACGCGGGAAACCTTTGCCGGGTCCTTGAAACTCACGGTCAAAGCCTGGTTCCAGTCTATCGCAGAGTTGGCCGCCAGCCAGCCATCAATGCTGCCATCGCTGTCATAGCCCACTTGCAGCCAACCGCCGGATTCATTGTTGATGCGTTGGTAAACGTAGAACACAGTGAAGGGTGAAACATCTCCAAGAGAATTCGAAGTGTTACCTGCTTGCTCCCTCAGCGTTGCGCCCGGAATGGCGATGACGCGCTGGAACAGCGTTTCCTTACCCTGCATGATCAGCGGACGGACGGTTTGTGCCGCAATAGCTGCACTGAACATCAGCAGCAGGCTGGCAGCTACTGTCTTCAACCACTGGGTGTTCGATAATTTCATCATTGGATTGCTCTTGGGCTGACTACTCTTGGGGCGTCACAATTCAAAACTGGATCAGCTGCATACTTCATTGCCACTGCAGCAACAACTGGTCTGCATCCAGATCGCCTGTTTCCGCTGCCTGCTGGGCCCAAACACGTAATTGTTCAAGACGCACAGCAGCTTGCGAGTTGCCGGCCACAGAGGCTTGCTGGTACCACTTGAATGCCTGGAAAGGATCGGGTTTATCCATCAGACTGGCAGTCGCATCGAAGTGCAGGGGGTCATATAACTCGGCAAGTTCGTAGGCCGCCGGAGTGTAACCACCGCGGGCAGCGAAGAAATACAGCAATTGGGCATCTGCCAACTTGCCTTCAGCGCGCAGGCTGCGAGCCTGTTCAAGCGCGGCGGCATAGTCGGGTACTTGTGCCTGTTGTTGCTCGCTGATGACTTCGCGGGCCACTTGCGGCACGGCTTCCCTTGAGGTGGGTGGCGCTGTCTGGCCTTGTGTACCGGCAGCACCGCGGAAACCAGCGCCGGAAGAGAAATACCAATAGGCCAGTAACAATAACAGAATCACCACCCCTGCCAGCAGCCACTGCATGCCAGAGATCACCCTTCCATTTTGATTTCCGCGCACAGAGCTGTGTTTGCTTTCGTTCATGTACTGCTCACTTTTCAATATGAATTTGCGCCCTGATGAACCATCATAACGCTGTGACGTACTAACTTGTAATTCGGCCCTGAACTGCGCCTGCAAGGGTGTCGGGCGCGGGACTTACGCATTGTATGATCTTCTGTGGATATCGAAGTTCACAACATGCTCAAAAACAAGCCATTCTGGTTCAGTATTGCCCTGACTGCAGCTTACTTGCTGGCAGCTTACCTTGCCGTGCCGCATTGGTTGCAGCCTAAGCTGGAGCAATACGTAAAACTGCAGCTGGGCAGGCAGCTGCAGTTTGAGAAGTTGCAATTTGATCCACTAACCTGGTCGGCAGAGCTCGCTGGAGTGCGTCTGCTCAACAATGAACCGGGGGCAACTGGTGAACCGGGTCTGTTTCCCGATATTGCGCTGACTGCCGAGTCAGTGCATCTGCGTTTCAATTTCTGGCAACTGCGCGCAGCGGTTTCCACGCTGATTGTAAAGGCTGGCGTTGTGACCATCGATGGTAACAGCACGCTGATGCAGTCTGGCCATTACCCCTTGGTCAGCCAGTGGCAGCAATGGCGCTCAGCCAGCCATAAAGATGCGGAGCAACAGGCACTTTCCATCCGAAGCTGGCGATTGGAAACGGGGCGATTGGAAATCACTTATCCAGGCACACAGCAGCCCGACGCGATTTTACTGCACGAACTGTTGATGCAGGCAGACAAGCTCAATGCTGCTGGCCAGCGTGAATACAGGCTTACGTTTACCACGGCAGTTGGTTCCACCCTCCAAATGCAAGGTCAGCTCGATGGCAGTGCCTTGCTGAGCAAGGGTCAGTATCAATGGGCATCAATAGCGTCGCAGGAAAGTCATTCTGAATTCCGACAGGCGCCATTGCGGGCCACAACTCAGGCCACAACTCAGGCCACAACTCAGGTCGCAGGAAAGGCCGCAACACACAGCCTTACCCAGCCTGGCGTAAATCCGCAATTCAATGCTGCCGGCGAGTTCAGTATCGCCGCTCAGGGAGACTTGCTTCTGATTGAGCTGGCACAGAGCCAGTTAAGTGCGGAGCAGGCAGAGCGATGTGTGCTCAATGGTTTGCTCTGCGCCATGATTCATCCTTTGAATGTTGATTTTTCTGCCACATTGCAACTTTCGATGCACGGTGTTCGCTGGCTGGATGCGCAGCTGCAACTGGATGCATTTGCAGGGGATGCCAGCCTGGCGCAGGAGGCGGTTAGTCTGGTTCAGCAACAGAAATTCAAGTCGGCAAGTTTGCGAATCAAAAACTTATCGGAATCCGCAGACTGGACAGACCAGGAGCAGCCGAAGAGCGATACGCTGGAATTCGATCTGGCCCTGCAAAAAGCCGAGGGTTTACGGTTGGATGTGCAAGGTCAATACCAGCCGAACTCCGAGCAAGCCAGGATGCGGTTTACTTCCCAGGCTGAGCCGGAGTTGCGGGGCGATCTGCAATGGCAATGGATAGCTGCGCAGCAGGCAGAGGCGGCATACCCACAAGTGGAGCTGCAGCTGGAAAATCCGACAGCCAGCCTGGCACAGGGCTTTATAGATGAATATCTGTCCAGTCCGCTGAGCGCTGCAGCACTGCATTTGCAGCTGACGGCGAAACTGAAGGACAGGGAGCTCAGGTTCAGTCAGAAAATCCGCTTAAAGCAGGTGAATGCCAGCGCCGCAGGACTTTCGCCCATTGTTTTGCCAGAGCTCCTTCAAAGTGTTCGGCAAAATGTTCGGCAAAGTGCTCAGTCAAGTGTCTTGGCTGGTGAGCCGACGATGGATGTGGCGTGGTTACTGGCATTACTGCAGGATCCGCAGTCTGATATCGAACTGGCCATTCCGGAGCAAACTATTTTTCTCACGGAACGGCTCAGTCTGCGGGATCTGACCATGCCAGCCATCCTGGCCTTTCTCAAGCGGGTGTCTGTGCAGTCCTTTGAGGGCCTGGCTTTGCAAATCGGCCAGGCAGGGCGAAACCTGGCAGCGGTGCAGTTTGAATCGGGCAGCGCAGAGCTTAACGCCAGCAGTTCAGAAAGTCTGTCACTGCTGGCTGCAGCACTTGTGCAGCGCCCCGGTCTGAGCATCGGGCTGGCCGGCGTTTATGATCCATTGATTGACCTGAAGGCTTTGCAAACCGAGCAGGTTCGCACCCACATTGCGCTGGCAACAGCTGCCGAACTGGCCTTCCAGAGTGGTTCAGAGCCGCCGGATTTCAGCAATCCACAGGTGCATTCGGTGATCGACGAGTTTGCCCATCGTCGCTTGCCTGCTGAGGTTTTAAGCGCTTTTGCCGGGCATTTTGGTGCAGCGGATGTTGATCGCGGCTTGATACCCGAAGGTGATATTGCGGCCTACTATGCGGCATTGTTTGAACTGCTGGTTGACTACGCAGAGATTCCGCAGGGAGCTTTGATCACACTGGCACGTTATCGCGCCCAGGCGGTGATTGAGTTGTTGGCGGAGCAGGGTGTTTCGCGTGATAGAATGCACACAGCAGCACAGCCGCTCAGCAGCGTAGCCGAGCTTTCCGGTGTTCCGCTGCAGCTGCAGTTAATCCTTCATTCTGCAAAAAGCCCGGAACTGCTGGAAGACAGCAGTTCCGGGGGCTTTGATTCCCAGAACTAAGGCAACTCTGATCTGTCCAGGGTTTCCCCCAATACTCTTTGAAACAGACTTACCAGGTGTTGGAAGATTTGTTGCGGCCAGTGGACTTTGAAGCTCCGGAACGCGACTGAAAACCCGCAGCCGTGGCACCTGAGCGGGTGCCTGGTTTGGAATTGCCAGCAGCGCCCTGCCTGCCACCCGCAGCATTTTGCGCAGGCTTTCCAGAAGGTCGATTACGACTGGACCTTGCCGCAGGTTTTGCTGATCGCTGCGGTCTGCCCGAATGAGCTTTGCCATGGCCGCTACCATTGCCCCTGGCCGAATGACCGCTAGCACGATTACTGGAACGTCCGCTGGGACGGCCACCAGACCTGCCCATGTTGATGGGTTCGGCGCGGATGCTTGGATCAGGCTCATAACCTGCCAATACAACCTGGTCCAGCCGCTGTTGCAGCAAAGTTTCAATGTCGCGCAGCATGTCTTTCTCATCCACGCAAACCAGTGAAATGGCATGGCCTTGTTGGCCCGCACGGGCAGTGCGACCAATGCGATGCACATAATCTTCCGGTACATTGGGCAGATCATAATTTACGACATGCGGTAACAATTCGATATCCAGGCCACGGGCGGCCACATCGGTGGCCACCAATACACGGATTTCACCTTGCTTGAATTCGTTCAGGGCACGCTGGCGAGCCGCCTGCGATTTGTTGCCGTGTATCGCCGCAGAACTCAAACCGTCCTGCTCCAGCTGTTTGCTCAGGCGATTGGCCCCATGTTTGGTACGGGTAAATACCAGCACCTGTTGCCAGTTACCCTCGCCAATCATGTGCGACAAAAGTTCACGCTTGCGCTCCCGGTCTACCGGATGAACGATCTGGATGACCCGGTCAGCCGTGCTGTTGGGTGATGCTACCTGAGCTTCCCTGGGAGCCTTTTGGAATTCATGCGCCAGCTCACGTATTTCGCGCGAGAAGGTTGCTGAGAACAGCAAGGTCTGGCGCTGCGAGCTGAGTGTTTTAACGATCCGACGGATGTCGTGCACAAAGCCCATGTCCAGCATGCGATCGGCTTCATCCAGAATCAACATCTCAATATGGCGCAGATCTATGCTGCGGCGCTCAAGGTGGTCGAGTAATCGGCCTGGAGTTGCGACAACAATGTCAACCCCGCGGCGCAACTGGGCAATCTGTGGATTGATGCTCACGCCGCCATAAATCTCAATACTGCGGAAGGGTAGGTGTTTGCCATATCCGACCACGCTTTCATTGACTTGTGCGGCTAACTCGCGAGTGGGTACCAGGATCAATGCCCGCAGGCGATGTGCCACGTTTGCAGATGCCAGGCTTGCAGATCGCTGAGTTGCAGATGCCTGAGATGCAGGCGCCTGAGTAGCGGCCCGGCTGGATTGCAATTGCTGTAGCAGGGGCAGTGTGAAAGCAGCGGTTTTACCGGTGCCAGTTTGGGCTCCACCCAGCAGATCATGGCCGGCGAGGATCAGAGGTATGGCTTGTTGCTGGATGGGTGTAGGTATCTTATAGCCCTGTTCATGAACAGCGCGCAGCAATTCGGCCGAAAGGCCGAGTTCAGTAAATAACATTGGAATAATTCTCCGGGGTCGCCCTTCCCGGGCAATCTGCTTATAGAGTTGCCGGGGGTCGGTCCAGGCTGGATTGGTATTGGATATCCGTTAGCGGAATGCATTCGGAAGACGCCAGCACTGACCGAGAGCACTGGAACGCGAGGCACTATAACAGAAAGTGTTCAGTGCCATCCCGAAAAAATACGAAAAATAGGATACGAAAAAAAACCCGCGATTCAACATCGCGGGTTTTCGATAGTTATCGGAGTATGCCTGGCGGGAGCCAGGAGGGGGTCAAAGTCAGCGACTCTGACCCCAATGCCTGACAAGCTTACTGTCAGCTAAAGCGGCGGAATCCTACCAATCCCATTCCCAGCATAAGCAGCGCCAGTATGACCAATGCTTTATGGTTCAGGGTTGGAATTCCTTCAAGGAACAGCGTGTTGTAAATCGTGCAAGTTCCTCCTCCGGTGAGCAGAACCGGAATGTTGCCGCACTCGCTGTCATCCTGTTCCACTGCATCATCGACATAGGTTTCATCGATTGTGCAGTAAGACTCGCCATCCCAATGTGGGAAGATATCGGCGATTTCATCGGAACTGTCACCTTCAAAGAACAGCTCGCCACTCACGCTGGTGGGCTCGCCGCTTGGGCTGGTGCGTACGTTGAAGCAGCTGTAACTGGCCTTGGCGAAACGTGAAAGGCCATTGGCTTCGAACTCACCATACCAGACTTTGTTAACTACAACTTCGGTGGGTTCGACTTCATTGACAATGGTGCAATAGAAATCACCACCTTCAACTTCTTCAAATTGACACCCTTCGGCATCTGTGAAATACACGCCTACACCCGGGTTTCCGTTCGAGTCATCCAGGCCAACTGCGTATTCATTTGAATAACCAGCCGGGATGGGATTTTCGAAGATGCTGCAGTTCAACTCACCTGAATCGAACGAAGTCACCACGAAGATCACTCCATCTTCCTCTGTAATGGTTTTGGTCTGATCCAGAATGAGCCCGGTGTTACAGTCGATAAACACATCGACTTCACCCGGATTATCATCTGTGAAGTCTTTGGTAACCCGGAAGTAGGAGA
>JANOGQ010000574.1:0-9045 GCA_031406105.1 Lysobacterales bacterium
GGCCCAGAACCGTATCCAGAATGCTGATCAATTCATCATCGATCAGGTACCAGCCTTTGGGCAGATTATCCGGTACAGCAAAAGGATCGTAACCAGTATGTGGGCCCGGTGGGAATTGCTCGGCATTCTCGCGCTGGATCGGCATGCTGGACGGATAACCGTAATTCCGTTCAGGCACAGCTTCGTCCTGACGCTGCGGCCGCGGGTGTATCTTCCGGTCTGCGATCGCCTCCACTTCGCCAAACAGGGGTAGTTGCGGGCTGATGATGATAAAAGGCAGGTTTCGCCGCTGTATCCATGCTTCCATCAGCGGGCCGTGCCTGAGCACGTAATCCAGGTCGTCCTTGGCATCGCCTCGTTGCCCGTTGCCGTGCAGGAAAAACATGACAGGCCAGAGTTTGTTGCTGTCTGCTTCATAGCCAGATGGAAGATAGACAAAAAAATCCCGCTCGAGGCCAGTGGCCTGCGATGGGTAAGGCAGGCGCAGCAGTTGAGCTTCCGAACCCGTCTGTCCACTTGCATAATGAGGCAGGCAAAGGGTCAACAGCAGCATCCCAAGTCCGCGCAAATGCCGCTGCGCCTTGGACAAACGCAAGCCATGACTATCAGGACGATGGCCATGCGGAACTGCATTCTTGTCGGGCATTCAATATCACCTCACGGGAAAGCACTAAAACCTGATCTTCTGAAAAATCAATTTATATGTAAAGTAAAATACCTGTCAACCAATTGTGGCTATGCAATCGGAAAATGGCCTTTGACATGGCAACACCATTGCGGATATTCTGTTTACATATAAACTAAAAGCTCAGGCCAGAGAATTTTCTGAGCTCGGACCATTGAAGCTCTAATCCAACCGCGACTCCAGAAGACCATGAACAGAATCACAGGCGCCGATGCCATTGTTGAATCGCTGATTGCCAATGAAGTGGATACCGTCTTTGGCTTACCAGGCGGGCAGCTGGACCATCTGTTTGACTCAGTCTACCGAGCTGGCGATCAACTCAAACTGATTCACTCCCGGCATGAGCAAGGCGCAGCCTACATGGCTTTCGGGTATGCGCAGAGCACGGACAAGCCAGGTGTTTATACAGTAGTTCCGGGCCCAGGGCTGCTGAATTCTGCTGCCGCGCTCTGTACAGCCTGGGCCTGTAACTCCCAGGTGCTGGCCATATCCGGCCAGGTGCATCTGGCTGGCATTGACAGTGGTTATGGTCATCTTCACGAAATACCCGATCAGCTGGGCATGATCCGCCACATCACGAAGTGGGCTGAACGCATTAATCACCCGGCCGATACCCCAAGAATCATGCAGCAGGCGTTTACCGAGCTGCAGTCGGGCAGGCCCAGGCCTGTTGAAATTGAAATGCCCATGGATGTCATGGGTGCAAAAGCTTTAGTTACCAAAGCCACCAAAGCCAAACGCAATGATCCACCCCCCATAGACCCTGGCCAGATCAAAGCTGCCGCCAAGGTGCTGCTGGCAGCTAAAAGGCCCATGATTGTGATAGGTTCCGGCGCTTTGGACGCGGGTGCAGAGCTGTTGGCTGTTGCCGAACGATTACAGGCGCCGGTGATGTCCAAGCGCAAAGGCAAGGGCGTTATTTCTGATGAGCACTACCTCAGTCAGAACCTGGCGGCCGGACACACATTGTGGGGTGAGTGTGATGCTGTGCTGGCAGTGGGTACCCGCCTGAAAATGCCACTCACCATGTGGGGCAAGGATGATGACCTGAAGTTAGTCAGAGTCGATATCGATCCGGTGGAGCTGGGCCGCATTATCACCCCTGAAGTCGGAATTGTTGGGGATGCCCGGGCCGCACTCGTCGCGCTGCTGGAAGAGCTGGAGAAGAATGGCCCCAGAGCTGTTAGCCGCAAAGAAGAGCTAAGCACACTGAAAGCCCGTGTCATGCAATCCTTGCGTGAACGGGTGGCACCGCAGATGGCCTATCTGGATGTGATTCGTGCCGCACTGCCACGCGATGGCTATTTCATCGATGAGGTTACCCAGGTAGGGTTTGTCTCCTGGTCCGGCTTTCCGGTTTATGAGCCGCGGCATTTTGTTTCTGCCTGCCAGCAGGGCACCCTGGGTTACGGTTTCGCCACGGCGTTAGGTGTAGCAGCGGCTCATCCCGACAAGGCTGTGGTACAGGTCAGCGGCGATGGCGGCTTCATGTTTACCATGCAGGAGCTTTCCACCGCCGTTCATTACCAACTGAACCTTGTGACCATCATTTTCAATGACAATACTTTTACCAATGTGCAACGCCAACAGGACGAGTGGTTTGACGGTCGACGGATCTGTTCCGACCTGACCAATCCGGATTTTGTGAAAATGGCTGAAAGTTTCGGCGCTGCTGCTTGCAGGGTCGATTCGCCTGCGGAGCTGGCAAAAGTATTGCCAGGAGCATTCAAGCAACAGGGGCCAAGCATCATTGAAGTCAGTGTGACGGAGCGTATGCCAACACCCTGGCAGTTCATCCTGATGGAACAGAATCGCAAAATGCTCTGTCCCTGACAACGCGATGGTACAGATTGGCAGTTTCAGGAATACCATTCAGGGCAGCACTGAATGAATCCTTTGATCGCGGTTTTCACCGAT
This sequence comes from Lysobacterales bacterium, assembly GCA_031406105.1. Classification (GTDB taxonomy): domain Bacteria; phylum Pseudomonadota; class Gammaproteobacteria; order Xanthomonadales; family SZUA-36; genus JAWXBM01. Next base: position 2,603 of record JANOGQ010000574.1, read on the forward strand.
CCTTGCTGCACCAGTCGAAAATAATACCCATGGCAAATTCTCGTTGGTGTTCCGCCAGGGCATAGGCCTGCGCCGCTTCTTCAGGCTCGAATTCATGTGTGATCAGCCGTGAGAGATCAAACCGTCCCTCCAAAACGTATTCGAAGAATAGCGAATCTATTCTTGGTTGCGTCCAGCCGTCACGGTCATGACTCTCGTGTGTGGCCTGGATGGTCAGACCCTTGGTCATCACATCGGAACTGAGCTTTTGTAAGCCGGGATAACCGGTATCACCCAGAAGAATGACCTTGCCAAACCGTGCAGCCACCGAGAGCGCAGATTGAAACACAAGCGGATTGCCAGTTGTGTCGATGACCAAGGCTGGTCCCAGCCCATTATTCATCCTCTGGACCTGATCAATGTATTGCGCCAGATCGCCACACCAGGTTTGAGTCGCTCCTCCCCGTTGCGCATGTTCCAGCCGATAGGCAGACAGCTCATTGACTGCAATCTGTTGCATCCCCCCTGCCCTAGCCCAGCGCAGTGTCATCTGGCCAACCGGACCCGCACCAATAATCAACACATGCCCGCCAGCGTCAAACTGGCCTGCCCACGCGGCGCGAAAGGCAGTTTTTGCAAGGCCGCACCAACAGGCTGATTTCGAATCAATACCGGATGGCACCAGTGAGCAGCGTTCAGCTGCAATGACCTGATGTGAACCATGAGCCATCCTCATGAAGATGCGATCTGCTACACCAAACCCTTCCACATTTGACCCGACTTGTTCGATCTGCCCGACTGCCTGCACACCTGTTTTGATCTGGGGGAATGAAAACATTCGGGCGAAATGAGAGTCGGGTGCATATTTCTGATGCAGCAGGGTGGTTTCAGTACCGGTGCTGATCAAGCTGTACAGAGTTCTGACAAGCAGGTCTGAATCGCCCATATCTGGCAATTCATAGGTTTGCAATTCCACTTCGCCTTTTTCTCGAAAGACAATTCTCTGAGGCATGGAGTCTTACCCGAATGTTGCTGGAAATCCGTGGGAGATTAGCATAGCCAGAAGATTAGTAAATATGTAAACTAATTAGCCCAGGAATTGCCTATCTCATCAAGAATTGAACCAACATGACTGAAAGAAAACGCGTTGCCATTGTTACCGGAGCGGGTTCGGGTATTGGCAAGGCGTGCGCAATCCGCTTATCCCAGGCTGGCATGCAGGTGGTGCTCACCGATCTGAATACCCAAGGGCTTGAGGCGACCGCTGCTCATATCTCCGGACTCGGTGGCGAAGTACTGCACTTTATGCATGACGTAGCCGATGAGGCATCATGCCAGCAAGTGGTGAATCAGGTAATTGCAAAGTGGCATCGCGTTGATGTGCTGGTTGCCAATGCAGGAGTCCAGATTGCCGGAAGCCTGCTGAACACCAGCGATGACGACTGGAACCGAATTCTTGATGTCAATCTCAAGGGTGTGGCCTGGTGTTGCAAAGCAGTCATTCCCGCCATGCGTGAACAAGGGTCGGGCGCCATCGTGCTCATCTCCTCGGTCAACGCCATCATCGGCTCGGCTGGCATGGCAGTTTATGATATGAGCAAAGCCGCTCTGCTGGCTCTGGCGCGCAATCTGGCTGTGGAATACGGCACAGAGGGCATCCGGGTGAATGCCATCAGTCCGGGCAATACCCTCACTGAATTCCATCTGGACAAAATGACTGAAAAGGGCATCACCCTGGGGCAGATTCACGAAATGACCAAAGGCTATGGCTTGCTCGGCCGCTTGGCGCAGCCTGAAGAAATTGCCAATGCGGTTCATTTCCTGGCCAGCGACCAGGCTTCCTTCATCACCGGACACAACCTGGTGGTTGACGGCGGTTTCTCAATTACCGGACGCACGGGTTAGGAGCAACAGATGTCTGAAATCATACGCCTGGGAATTCTCGGCAGCGGCAGAATAGCGCGGGCATTCGCCTCTGGCCTGGCTCAGGCTCCCGAGGTAGAACTACTCGCAGTTGCTTCACGCACCACCGCGACTGCTGCGGGATTTGCCAGAGAATTCAAGGTGCCCAGACATTACTCTGACTACCAGGCATTGGTCGCTGATCCCGATATTGATCTGGTTTACATCGCAACGCCGCATTCCCGTCATATGCAGGACAGCCTGATGTGCCTGGATGCCGGCAAAGCCGTGTTGTGTGAAAAGCCATTTGCCATCAATGCCAGCCAGACCAGGCAAGTGATCGAAAAGGCCAGGGAAAAGTCGCTCTTTCTGATGGAAGCCATGTGGAGCCGCTATATCCCGGCCATGGTCAGGCTGCGCGAGTTGCTCGCTGAAGGCGCCATAGGCGACGTGCAGCTGATGACAGCTGGCGGAGCCTTCATGCCACCTTTTGATCCACAAGCCTATCTCTTCCGTCCTGATCTGGGTGGCGGGGTTTTGCTGGACGCAGGCATTTATCTGGTTTCCGCAGCCTCCATGGTGTTTGGCACGCCCAGCAAAGTACTGGCTGCGGGCAGCAAAGGACAAACTGGTGTAGACGAACATGAGGTGTTTGTTCTGCAACACTCCAACGGCGCGCTGGCTTCGTGTTTTATATCACTGCGAGCCAGCGCTTCCCCGGAAATCCTTTTGCTGGGTGATCGGGGAAAAATCCGGGTGCATGCGCCTTTGTTCTCGCCTCCTTCGCTGACTCTGAGCCTGGTGGGAAAAGGCGATGAAGTATTAGCTTTCCCATTTGCAGGCAATGGCTATCAGTTTGAGGCCACAGAGGCTGCACGCTGCATGCTTGCAGGGAAAACAGAGAGTCCCGTGATGCCTTTGGACGAAACCCTCACCATCATGCAAACCATGGACGAGATTCGCCAGCAATTGCAACTCAAGTACCCGATGGAGGATTAAATGGCAATTGTCATCATCACCGGCTCGAATAACGGTTTCGGCCTGGAAGGCGCTTTGGCCTTTGCCCGCAACGGCGACACGGTGTATGCCAGCATGCGCACAGTGGCCAAGGCCGATCGTCTGCTGGCGGCGGCTGTAGCCGAAGGCCTGAACATTCACGTTAAGGCACTGGATGTTACCCGGCCAGAAACATTCGCAGCTTTTCTCCAGGACATAGTGGATGTGGAAGGCCGCATTGATGTGCTGGTGAATAACGCAGGCATTGTTTATCCGGGATCACTGGAAGACGTGCCCGAGGCAGGCCTGAGGTTGGTCATGGAGACCAATTTCATGGGCCCCCTGTTGCTGGCCCGCGCTGTGCTGCCCATCAAGCGTGAACAGGGCGGCGGCAGCATCAACATGATGAGTTCACTTTCCGGCATTGCTGGTCTGCCCGGTGATCTGCCCTATACCGCCAGCAAGTTTGCGCTTGAAGGGGCTACAGAATCCCTGCGGCATGAAGTGGACCGCTGGGGAATCAAAGTGGCCCTGGTTGAAGCGGGCATGTATGCCACTGGAATCTTTGATTCGGCTCTGGCCGATGATGCTGTCCTTCCAGCAGATTACCCACTGGACTCACCCTATCGTCCTTTGATTGAGAGCAAGTTATGCACCGTTCGCAGCAGCCTGGAGCGCGCCTTTCATCCACGTATCGTTGGCGATCTGTTTGTGAGCATAGCCCAGAGCGATGGTAGCCAGCTGCGATGGCAGGCCGATGAGGTGGCGCGACACGTGGTGGGCAAGATGCTTGGCCAGGACGACCGGGCTCGCGATGAGTTCCTGCGCGGGGCTTCCGGAACACAATGGTGGAGTGAGGGTAAAGACCATGCAGAGTAAACTGGCACATGTCTGCATCGAAACCAATGACCTTGACGCCACCGAAAACTTCTACCGGGTGCTCGGCCTCGAGCGGCGTTTTGAGTTCAAAAACCAGCATGATGACCTGGTCGGATTTTACCTGGCTTTCAGCAATCAGACTTTTATCGAAGTGATCAAGGTCAGTAAGCCCCGCCCGGAAGGCGCAGTCAGACACTTTGCCATTGAAGTGGATGATGTGGATGCCTGGTTCGAACGGCTGCAATCACATGGCATTGATGTCACCGCCAAGGAATATGCAGGTGACGACAACTGGATGATTACCTGCCGGGACCCCAACGGCATATTCATTGAGTTGCAGCAATATACCGATAAAAGCATGCAGAAAATTGGCGGCGACTGCAAAGTCAATTATGTGCCGTGAAATGAATCGCGCGGCAATATCAGCTGCAGTTCCAAATGCAATCCACCACCCAGCTCACGAGTAAGCCGCACAGTCCCTTGAAGTTGGTGGTGGTGCTGGCGGTTGCCAGTTCTCTGGCTCCACTATCCATGGATTTCTTTGCACCGGCTATGCCCAGCGCTACCCGTGATATGGGTTTGGCAGAGAATGCCGTGCAATCTACGCTATACCTGTTTCTGCTCGGCTACGCTGTCGCGCCATTTGTGTGGGGCATGCTGGCCGATCGGGCTGGCCGCAAAAAGGTCATGCTCGCGGGACTGTCGGTCTACATTGCCGCTTCCATAGGCTGCTTTGTTTCCAACGACCTTGCCATGCTTTCATGGATGCGGCTGCTGCAGGGGGTGGGCGCGGCATCTGGTGTTGTGCTTGCCCGAACTGTGCTCAGGGATATCCATGGGCCTGAAGGCGCAACCAAAGCAATCTACAACATGTACCAGCTGATGATCTGGATTCCGATTGCATCACCCATCCTCGGAGGATACCTCAGCTTGCATTTCAGCTGGCGACTGAGCTTTCTGGTCATGGCCCTGATGGCTACAGTCACTTTTGTGGGCTGCTTTTTCTGGCAACATGAAAGCAGGCCTGAAAGAACAAGGGTTTCCGCGGCGCCTGAGTCGCGCTGGTACTCCATACTGCGTCATCCCGACTTCATTCGTAATGCGCTGGCGAACACGTTCTGCATCACCACGATGTTGTTGTTCCTCGCAAACTACAGTTTTCTTGCGGAAAAGCACTATCAGGTGGATGCCAGCGGCAGTGGTTTCATACTGGCAGTATTCAATGCAAGTCTGACTATCGGCGTTCTCCTGGTGCGATTTATTGTGCCTCGATTGGGCGTGGAGAATAGCGTGCGACTCGGCCTGTCATTAGCATTGACCGGCTGGCTCGGACTGCTCATTCTGAATCTCGCGATACAAGCTCCTGCTTCAGCCCTGCTCCCCATTGCGCTGGCCTGCATCGGAACGGGCATCGTAATCAGCCTCACCATCGGGCAGGCCCTGATACCGTTCACATTTAATGCCGGCACAGCTTCGGCATTGTTCATCTGCATGCAGTCGGGAGGCGCTTCGCTGATCAGTTTCACTGTCAGTCGAAATGCTGCAAGCAGCCTGATCTCGATTTCCCTGCTGATTGCCTGCTCCTCCCTGCTTGCCCTGCTGAGCATGTTACTCATCAAGAAAAGTTCGGGAGCTTAGTTTTTTCCAGCCACTTTGCAGCCTCTTGCTCCTCAGCAAGCCTGGGTTCTATGTTGGAGCCACAAAAGAACGGTGGACTCCGGGAGAAAGTCAGCCTGCTTCATGAAGTTGGCGATACTGTCCAGGCATGGTCAGACCTTGATTTCAGGCAGGTTTCAGTTAGGGACGCGTTGGTGAGCTGTTGCAGCTGTACCTGGAAATCTAAGGAAGCTCTGATCAATTCGTCCCTGAAGCATCAGAGCACGCCCAAGAAAAGAGTATTGGAAAAAATGTCATTTTTGTTTTGCTTCAACTCAATGATTTACAATCATCGAAAATAGCGGTTCATCCTTATACCGCGGCAACTCTGAATAAATCAGAGTTGCCCCAAGCAATATTGTTCAGACAATCAATTACCGGGAATTGGCCTTGCCGAAAGAAGCCTCGCGTGCCAATCGACAGACAGCTTCAATTTCCTTTTTGATACCACGTTCCTGCAGAATGTAGCTTGGGAAAGTGCAACTCATGGCACCGACTACTTTGCGTTCGAGGTTGAAAATTGGCGCGGCAACGCATACAAGTCCACGTGTGATTTCTTCCTTGTCAATTGCATAGCCGCGTTCTTTGACCGTCTTCAATTCTTGCCGCAGCACTTTTGAATCTGTGATCGTTTCCGTAGTGTAGGAGTCCAGTTTTCGATTGCCTATGCGCCGGACAAGTTCTGTAGCAGAGTGGCAAAGCAATACCTTGCCCATTGCTGTGCAATGCAGGGGAAATGATTTGCCAATTTCTGAATGCAATCTCAGGCCAAAATTGCTGGCCTCAATCTTGTCTATGTAAACTCCGCAATCGCTGTTGAGGATTCCCAGTGTAGCTACATGTGCGGTTTCGTCATGCAGCTGCTGCAAATAGGGGCGAGCCGCACTTCGCAAATCATAGTTTGCAGTCACGGATGAGCCAATGCGGGCGAGCAAAAGACCGCCATGATAATGCCGTGTCTGCGCATCGATGGTCAGAGCCGACAGGGCAAGGAGTTCCGACAACAGGCGATGTGTACTGGCTTTCGGAAC
>JANOGQ010000575.1:0-4378 GCA_031406105.1 Lysobacterales bacterium
CCATGTCACCGGCAGCAAAAATGCCTGGATTACTGGTTTGACCCGGCAAGCCGGAAATCCCCACGCGACCGCTACTTTCAACCCGAACAGCCAGATCGGCCAGCCACTCGGGCGGACTGGGCCGATAGCCAAAAGCAAAAATCACGGCACTGGCGGCCAGGACTTTTTCACTTCCGGCGATAATCTGTGGACGGGCCCGGCCGCCATCCGGATCCTCAATCAGTTCGGTTCCTGCAATTTGGAGGCCGCTGAGGTGCCCTTGCCGATGCTGCAAGGCCAGCGGCAGGGTATTGAATTCAAATTTCACGCCTTCTTTCATGGCATGGCCCACTTCACGCTGTGAGCCGGGCATGTTTTCGCGGTCGCGGCGGTACACACAGGTAACGGATTTTGCGCCCTGGCGGATGGCAGTACGCACACAATCCATGGCGGTATCGCCACCACCCAATACCAGCACCTCTTCACCCTCCAGATTGATATGCGGGTATCCGGCCATTTTCAGGCCGTACAGGTGAGCGGTCTGGCCGATCAGGTAAGGCAGGGCGGGGACGATGCCGCCTGCGTTCATACCCGGCAATTCCGCTTCAACCGGCGTGTAGGTACCGGTGCCAAAAAACAGCGCATCATGCATCTTCAACAGGTCGCTGGCTTCGATATCACGACCAATCTCGCAGTTCATGCGGAACTTGATGCCGGATTCTTCAAAAATCTGGCGACGCTGGCGCATCACCTGCAGTTCCAGCTTGAAATCAGGGATGCCGAAACTTAAAAGTCCACCGATTTCCGGATGTCGGTCATAGACGGTAACGCTGACACCGTTGCGTGACAGCACATCCGCACAGGCAAGGCCAGCCGGACCTGCGCCTACCACGCCTACGCTCCAGGGTTTGGGTCGTACCTTGGATAAATCAGGTCGCCAACCCTGTTTGAAGGCCTCATCGACAATGTAACGCTCAATGGCACCAATCGTCACAGCACCAAAACCAGTTTGCAAGGTGCAGGCCTGTTCGCATAAACGATCCTGGGGGCAAATGCGGCCACAGACTTCCGGCAGGCTGTTGGTTTCATGGCAGAGCTCAGCCGCTTCAAAAATACGACCTTCCTGGGCCAGCTTGAGCCAGTTGGGAATGTAGTTGTGGACCGGACACTTCCATTCACAGTAGGGATTGCCGCAATCCAGGCAACGCTCTGACTGATCAGCCGCTTGCTGCGCCTCGAAAGGCTTGTAGATTTCGCGAAATTCCCGGCGGCGAATTTCCAACGGGAATACGTCCGGATCGCTGCGCTCACGTTGCAGAAAAGCAAAATTATCGTGTTTGGAGCTCATGCTTTCACCAGCCGCAAAGGCACATCCTGCTGTGAAATGTCCTGGCTGGCCTTGAGGTTCTTGGGCAGAACATAAACCCAGTGCGGCAGCATCAATTCAAACTCTTCCAGCACTTTGCGCCCCCAGGCACTGCCCGTGTGGTTCACATGTGCCGTAATCAAGTTCAGAAGTTTGCGCCTGGGGGCATCGAATCGCTGGAGTTCCAGTGCAGTGGCATCGACGAATTCCGGGTTCAGATAGCGGGCCACGAGTTGATTAGGGTCGAGAACAAACAGATCACCGCCGGTCATACCGGCTGCCAGGTTGGGCCCCACCGGCCCGAGTATGACCACGGTACCGCCCGTCATGTATTCGCAGGCGTGATGGCCAGCGCCTTCGATCACGGCATGGGCGCCTGAGTTACGCACGGCAAAACGTTCGCCGGCCTGGCCATGTGCAAACAGTTCGCCGCCAGTGGCGCCATACAGGCAAGCATTGCCGAGAATGACATTGCGATGCGCCCGTTGCCGGTCGGTGTCGGCGGTGGTGACCACAATGCGGCCACCCGACATACCTTTACCCACGTAATCATTGGAATCACCGGTCAGATGGATACTGATGCCCGGCACATTCCAGGCGCCCAGGCTTTGTCCGGCGGTACCGCGCAGATTGATTTGCAGGGTATCGTTGGGCAGGCCCTCGCGACCGTATTTCAGTGCCACTGCACCGGACAGGGTTGCACCGATTGAACGATCAAAGTTCATGCTGCTGAAATCACCGCTCCAGGACAGGCCATGGTCTAAGGCGCCTTGGGCTGCCTGCAGGATTTCCTGATTTTTCAGGCCTGGGTCAAAGGGCGGATTGGAACTCTGGGTGCAGTACACCGGCTGACCGCGTCGTGCGGCGGCAGATCGCAAAATGGGGCTCAGGTCCAAAGCATGCTGCTTTGCAGTCAGTCCTGGTAACTGTTCGAGCAAGTCGCTGCGGCCGATGATGTCGGTGAATTGACTGAATCCGAGCTCGGCCAGCATTTCCCGCACATCCCGGGCAATGAAGCGGAAGTAAGCCATCACCCGCTCCGGCAAGCCGTGGAAATGCTCATCCCGCAGGCGTTTGTCCTGGGTGGCGATGCCGGTGGCACAATTGTTCAGATGGCAGATGCGCAGATACTTGCAACCTAATGCCACCATGGGTCCAGTGCCAAAACCAAAGCTCTCGGCACCCAGAATGCCACCCTTGATCACATCCAGGCCCGTCTTCAGGCCACCATCCACCTGTAAGCGGATTTTGTGACGCAGACTATTATCCACCAGGGCCTGGTGGGTTTCAGCCAGCCCCAGCTCCCAGGGAATGCCAGCATACTTCACCGAGCTCAGCGGGCTGGCCCCGGTTCCGCCATCGTATCCGGCAATGGTGATCAGATCGGCATAAGCCTTGGCCACACCGACGGCAATGGTGCCCACACCGGTACCCGCGACCAGCTTGACCGAAACCAGGGCTTTAGGGTTGACCATTTTCAGGTCAAAAATCAGTTGCGACAAATCTTCGATGGAATAAATGTCATGGTGAGGCGGTGGCGAGATCAGCGTAACGCCCGGGGTTGAGCAACGCAGGGCGGCAATTTCCGCGGTGACTTTGTCACCCGGCAATTGCCCACCTTCTCCTGGCTTGGCGCCCTGTGCAATCTTGATCTGCAGCACATCGGCATTGACCAGGTAATGCGCATTCACGCCAAACCGTCCGGAGGCTACCTGCTTGATGCGCGAATTACGCTCTGAGCCGAAGCGTTTCGGGTCCTCCCCCCCTTCCCCCGAATTCGATCTTCCGCCCAGGCGATTCATGGCTACCGCCAATGACTCATGCGCCTCGGGTGAGAGGGCGCCTATCGACATTCCAGCTGAATCAAACCGCGGAAATAATTGCTCTTGCGGCTCGACCTGGTCCAGTGGAATGGGATTTACTCCGGGCTTCAGCTGCAGCAGATCACGCAAAGTGAGCACCGTTCGCTGGTTAACCATGTCGGTGTAAACGCGGTAATCCGGCCAGCTGCCACTGGCCACCGCTTTTTGCAGCTGCATCACAACGCCGGGGTTGTAGCCGTGTTGTTCACCTCCATGAACGTAACGGTAAATGCCGTCGCGCTTGGGCTGGTCATGCTCAGTCCAGGCCAGCTCATGCATGCAGCGGATATCCGCTTCCAGTTCGGCGAAGCCGGCACCGCCAATTTTCGAGCGCACTTTGGGGCAACACAGGGCTATCACCTGGCGCGACAGGCCAATGGCTTCGAACAGCTGGGAGCCTCGATAACTGGCCATGGTACAGATACCCATCTTGGACAGGACCTTCAGCAAACCCTTGCGGATACCGCGACGATAATTCTTGCGCAGATCCAGCGGATCGCCCTGCAATGCACCGATTTCGATCTGCTGGTTGATGGTCTGGAAAGCCAGGTAAGGGTATATCGCAGTGACGCCCAGGCCCAGCAACACAGCAAACTGGTGAGGGTCGCGCGCAGAACCGGTTTCCAGCAGAATATTGGCCCGGGTGCGTTCATGGGCCCGCATTAGCGCCTGGTGCACAGCACCTACAGCCAGCGGCGCTGGCATGGTCAGAGTTTCGCGGCTGATATCGCGATCCGACAGCACCAGGATGGTCACGCCGGATTTCACCGCCTGCAGGCAATTTTCCAAGAGGTTCTCAATCGCAGCCTGCAGACTGAAGCAATGCGGGTCGTAATTCAGGCTGAAACGCTGATTGCGGTAATGCCGTTGATCCAGCCCCAGTAAGGTCTGGTACTTGACGAAATTCAGCACCGGCCAGGGCAGCACCACCCGGTGGGCATGCGAAGCTGTTTCATTGAAAACGTTATGTTCGCGGCCAATGCTGGTTTCCAGCGACATCACGGATGATTCGCGCAAGGGGTCTATGGGCGGGTTGGTGACCTGGGCAAAGCCTTGCCGGAAATAGTCATAAATCGAACGATTTCGCTCGGACAGCACCGCCATGGGCGTGTCGTCACCCATGGAGCCCACCGCTTCCTGAGAATCGTTGGCCAGCGCCTTGATCACCACC
>JANOGQ010000600.1:0-14153 GCA_031406105.1 Lysobacterales bacterium
GAACGCGGCGGTGTACGTCGCGCAGATCGACGACGATCGTAGAGAAATTCCTTCGCCATCCCAGTGATCAACACCATGCGACCCACGGTGCAGCAGTCTGGTGGTCAGCCGTCGCACCAGATGCTTTGAATTCCACTGATCCGACCAGGCTAAAGCGCCGGCGATCCCACTCACTTGGCTTTGCCTTCATACGGTGATGCAGTAATCAAATTGGTGACCTTGGCCCTGACCAGTGGCAGGAGTTCATGTTTGCGCTGGTAGTTCAGCTCGTAAATCGGGACATTCTGGCTGGCAATCTGCCCGAGCAAATTGAAACCTCGTTGAACTGCATCGGCACTCAATGGATCCAGCAGGAATGCGGATTTAACCAAAGCCATCATGGTGCTGGATCCCTCTAGCCGCTGACATTCAATCAATGAGTCAACTGGAGCTTGATCCGGGGCACCCAGTACAAACAAGGCAGATAAATGTGCGTTTGTCTTTTTGTGCTCCTGTTGCTGGATCTCAAGGCGATACTTTCCCTGAATGTGACCACTTTGCACGTTGGTCGGGATCTCAAGTCCAAGTGCATCGACTGTATCGGACCATAAGCGCAAGCCCGAATAGGCCGGGATTGCTTCCAGCCCGACACCGTCTGCCTCAACCAGCAGGCAATCGTCAGTCAAAATTTGTGCGCCCGCTGCGAAAAAGCTGCCCGCAAGAGTAGATTTCCCACGGCCGGTATCACCAAGGAAAGCCACTGCTGAACCTTCCGGAGTCACCACTGCACTGGCGTGTAACACCGCCCTGCCACGGTGAAAAAACAGGCGCGGAAGCACCTGGTCCAACAACATACGCAGCGCTTCAGATTCTTGAGAACTGTGCTCCACCTTTACTTCGATTGTTCCCGCATCAGGACTGATGTAAAAGACAGCGATGCCGGGAAATACCAGCAGGTAAGTATTGGCCCTTCGGTGGCAACTCATGACTGTTTGAAGATTGGGGTCCTGCCAGGCATGGACGGGTTCAAATGCGGCAGGATCTACTGACAAGCTATCAGAAAATTGGACTTGAATGTCGGCACTTCCCCCGCTCCGCTCCACCAAGCCTGGGAGCGTTACATTGGAAGCCAGACAGGTGTCAAAGAAGCGATAATTCAAGTGTATTCAGAGTTTAACGGGGGTCATGCTTACCAGGCCTTCTGCTGAAAGGCGAAGCAGCAATTCTTTCAGGTCGATTTCGATCTGAGCGTGAGGTGCTTCATACTCATCGGCCATGAGGTTCACAATTTCATCAAAGGGCTTTGAATTGGCGAGCAATTCCCAAAATCGTGTACCCACCTCGTCGAGGCCAAAATATTGCTCGCTGGCCAAGTCCAGCAACACAGTTTCTCCCCCAACCTTTTGACAGAGAACCTGGTCTGAAACAGTGACCCGAAGATTGCTATGAATTTGCATATTGTCGAAAGCCCAACATTCTGTTGTGAGCAAGATTGATACTGTCTCGCTTAATTCAGTTTCCAAACCTCACGCCGAAATGGCGATAGATAGATAACATGTGTGCAAAAAAACACCTGTAATTGCGCTTCTAAGTGAATGCCAACTCTCTAAATAATCCAACCCTGGATTTCCAGCCGGACAGATGTTTCCAATCATCAATCAAAAGCGCCAGATAGCTCTGTTCGTATCGATCTTTTCGTGAACCTGATTGCTCAGCTAATTTTAATCGCCTTGATACCCAATCCGGGATAGAGGCATCAAAATATTTTTCAGCCATTCGCAATCCATCCAGACACTCGCCCTGAACTTTTAGTTGAACTGCCGCACAAACGAAATCATGCCATTGGCTTTCCGCCAGCGATTCAATCAAGAGTTGAATATCATAAATCCAGATCAGGCGGTTAGGGTCATGGTTACAATTTCCAGCACGATGCATACAGGCCAACAATAAGGAGTTTACTGGACTCAACATCCGGGCATTGGCCAGTTGTTTGATTTCAGCTCCTGATTCAAAACCTGAATCAAAGCTAATGGTACGAGCGAACCGCGGATGATTTGAAATGCGCCAATGGATATCAAACTGAACTCCACTCAAGCTTTCTCCGCTGGGGCGCACGGAGAACTGGTGCGTCTTGTAAATCGAGGAAACAACTGCGAATCCCACATTCGATACTGCTTCCAGAGCGGCCTCGATGTCTCGCAGACTGATGAACAGATCACTGTCTCCCCTGTGACGGGTACCAGGGATTGGGTAATGCGATATCGCAAGCGCCTCACCCTTGGTAATCAGGCAAGGAATGCCTTGGCGTTGAAATTCCTGCAAAAGTACATTGAGATGGTGGGATCGCAGCATGTCCTGGGCAATGCCTGCTTTGCTGCCTAGCTCCAATCTGGAAGTCACTTCATCCGGCCACGAATTCCATGCCTGGCTACCATTCATTGAGTGAAAAACCAGCGCTTCGACACCGTGATGCCGACATTTCTCCAACACGAGTTCAGGGCTTGCTTCAGACGCCAGTGATGACCAGGAAACCGCTTCTCCCAGCAAAATGCGGCATAAAATCGCTTCCACTGAATTTTGGTTGGTGCTCAGTAGCCCACCGGATTTTGTTGTTGCCATTTCCATGCATCGGCACACATCTGTTCGATTGTTAGCTCAGCCTTCCAGCCCAGCTCATTTTCAGCTTTCTCGGTTTGCGCAAATACTGCAGGCGCGTCGCCGGCACGACGAGGGGCAACTCGATAAGGAATATCAACTCCGGTAGATTTCTTGAAAGCCTCGACCATTGCAAATACGGAGTAACCTCTGCCGGTACCCAAGTTATGAATCATCAGCCCGGGCGACTCTGAAAGCTTACGCAAAGCTCTGAGGTGCCCTTTGGCCAGATCGACGACATGTATGTAATCCCGGATACAACTGCCATCGGGTGTATCGTAATCATTACCAAACACAGCCAGTTCATCCAACTCACCTATCGCCACTTTGGTTATAAAGGGCATCAGGTTGTTGGGGATTCCCAGGGGGTCTTCGCCGATTTCTCCACTGGGATGTGCACCCACCGGGTTGAAGTAGCGCAGGATGGAGATGTTCCAATGCGGATCGGATGCGGCCAGATCTCTAAGCATGTATTCAATAGTCAGCTTGGTTTGACCGTAGGGATTCACCGCTGCCAAAGGGCTACTTTCTGTTATGGGTAATTCTTTTGGCGCACCATAAACGGTACAGGAGGAACTGAACACCAGGTTTTTGACCTTTGCCTCGATCATGGCTTCCAGCAAGCTGAGCGTGCCGGCTATGTTGTTGCGGTAGTAGAGCAAAGGTTTCTCTACGGATTCGCCCACTGCTTTCAGTCCGGCGAAATGGATCACGGCATCAATGTTGTGGGCTTCAAATACGGAAGCCAGAGTTGCCTTGTCGAGCAAGTCACACTTCACAAACTTAAGTGTCTTTCCAGTGATTTTCTGAACACGCCGTAGAGCCTCTTCTTTGCTGTTGCTCAAATTATCGATAACCACGATTTGGTAGCCTGCTTCAAGTAACTCGACGCAGGCATGGGATCCGATATAGCCAGAACCGCCAGTGACGAGGATTGTTTTGGTGGTCATGTTGGATTGAGCCTGGATTCCAGACTCACCTTCGGCGGTCTGGAATGACGGGGGTTTAGGTGGATCGGTCTGGAATCACGGAGGTTTGAGTTGGGTGGCCCCGACTGACGGCGACACCATCTACAACCGTCATTCCAGAGTTGCGCAGCAAACTCTGGAATCCAGTTCTGAAATTCCACAACAAAAAACCGCAAAATCAAGAAAGTCCGGCTCGAAAAAACTCCACCGTTCTTGGCAAGCCTTCATCCAGAGATATTTTTGGCACCCAACCAAGCACTTCCCTGGCCTGTTTAATGATGGGCTGGCGCTGCCGAGGATCATCCGCCGGCAATGCTTGGTATACAACTTCGGAGCCAGATCCCACCAGGGCAACCACTTTTTCTGCCAATTGCCTGATGGAAAATTCAGCCGGGTTACCCAGGTTGATGGGCCCAGTGATACTTGTGTCACTCTCCATCAAGCGGATAAGGCCATCGATCAGATCATCAACATAACAGAATGACCGGGTCTGGCTGCCATCTCCGTAAATCGTAATGTCCTTTCCCTGCAGTGCCTGGACGATAAAATTGGACACTACCCGGCCATCATCAGGCAGCATGCGGGGGCCGTAGGTGTTGAATATGCGGGCCACTTTGATCGGCAATTGATGTTGGCGCCAGTAGTCAAAAAACAGCGTTTCAGCACAGCGCTTGCCCTCGTCATAGCAGGATCGAATTCCGATCGGGTTTACATTTCCCCAGTATTCTTCCGGCTGCGGATGTACCGTGGGATCACCGTACACTTCGCTGGTAGATGCCTGCAAAATTCTGGCGCCCGTGCGTTTTGCCAGGCCCAGCATATTGATCGCGCCGTGCACCGAAGTCTTGGTGGTTTGTACCGGATCACGTTGATAGTGAACAGGTGACGCTGGACAAGCCATGTTGTAGATCCGGTCGACTTCAACGTACAAAGGGAAAGTCACATCATGGCGCATCAATTCAAAATTTGGATGTTCGAGTAGGTGGACAATATTGCGTCGTGTTGAAGTATAAAAATTGTCCACACAAAGTACATCATTCCCCTCGGCAAGTAAGCGTTCACACAAATGAGAGCCGAGAAATCCAGCTCCTCCGGTAACCATGATTCTTTTTGTGGCGTTCATACTCGTCCTGTTATCAGATGTCGATGTTCAAGAATTCAGAAAATCTGTTTTTTTGGCTTTTAGCAGTGATTCATCAATCTCGAAATCATGGTGAATGAAGTGGCGCCCCAGGAACCGCTGTGTTGCCCAACAATGCTTGAGGTAAAAATAGTAGCCGAAAGAAATGAACATAAAGGTATAGAAACTCAAGCAGTCCGGCAGGCCCGACAACTCAAAGAAAATGCCCAAACCCGCCAGAACAACAGCAAACAACAGGATCAGACCCCAGCTCGCCTCAACGCTGTAGCCGGCGCGCAGAAACACATGATGCAAGTGATTCTGATCTGCATGAATCGCTGAACGGCCTTCACGCCAACGACGCCAGATCAAGGTGGCCGTGTCGAGTAGCGGAACAGCAAACAACCAGACAGCTGTCATGGGCATGTAAGCACGATCTTCACCGCTACCCAGGCGAATGAAACCCCAGGCCAGAATGAACCCCAGCATTAAACTGCCCGCATCTCCGAGAAACAATTTAGCCTTGGCATTCCACCTGAACCGGGCATTGAGTAGCAAGAAACCCAAAACTGAGGCCGCAGATACAGCGAGAAACCAGCCCAGTTCAACATGCCCGGCTGCTACTGAAAATCCGATCAGGCCCAGTGCAGAAAGCAGAAAAAGACTGCCCGCCAGGCCATCCAGACCATCCACCAGATTTAAAGAGTTTATTACGCCGATGGCGGCAAAAAGGGTGATGGGTATTGCCAGGAAATCAAGGTTAATAACCGTTGCAGAGAACAAAGCGCCCAGATCTTCAAGATGCCAGCCAGTAAAACGAATAACAAGCACACAAGCCAGGATTTGCATCAGGAAGCGAATAATGGGTGAAAGGCTCCAACGATCATCTATTCCACCGAGTATCACTATGACCAAAGCCCCGGCCATCACAATTGTGATCCAGTCGCTGCTGAAGATTGAGAAGCCGGGAATCAGTTGTGCCAGAAAAATAACCAAGGCCATTGCCAAGTAAATCGCAACTCCACCAGCCACTGCAGTGCTGTCAACATGGATTTTGCGCAATCCTGGATGATCAACCCATCCAATCCTATGCGCAATCGGGATCAGAAAAAAACAAAAGCTGATGCTCAGCAAAGTGCTGATTGGCAGTATGAACCATGCATATTGCACCGACAGATTCATCTATATCCCCTGATCCTGCAGACGCAGTTCAAGCACTGCAAGCCCGAACATCACCGCAAATGTTCGACTGAAGAAAACGACTGCGCACATGCGATACCCATAATGGTGGCGTAAAGAAAGGCAACGGCCGGAATTTGCAAGCTGAAGTCCACTGTCGCATGCAATCCAACCAATACCGATACGGCCACACCGGTTGCCGGGTAAACCCAATCCCGTTGGCGCAACCGGACACCTCTGAAGCACAACAAAACCAACCCCAGCAAGGCCAGGAAAAAGACCACTGCTGCTGGCAAACCCAGCTCAAAAGCATTCTCCAGGTAAGTATTATGCGCCCGGTCATAGTGATAGGGCGATTCTATGCGATCAAACAGTCGAAAAGCATCCGCAAAAGTACCGTATCCGTACCCCAGCATAGGATTGGCAGCAATGCCCCGTTGCACGTCATTGAAAATCAGCAGCCTTTCTTCCTCAGAAACCTGGGTATCCTCCAGCCGCTGCATGACCACATCACTGGTCAGGTGGAAGGCGAGACTAGCCACCACAAGGGCCGCGACAACGGCACTGCGAGAAAGCGCTTTCCGCTGGATGCCACGACGATCCAGCAACAAGAACAGGCAGAGTACTCCGGCAAGAGCAGCCAGGAAGCCGCCCCTGGAGTGCGTTAGCACCAATGCAGTTACCATCAGGAGAATGGCAATCAGGGGCTTCCAGGATTGTAATAAAAAATCTGCCACCTGATCGTCACGATTTTTAGGTATGAAATACGGCATAACCACCGGGCGTGTCAGCTTTTGGTAAAACCAGGCAATAGCACAAAGTAAGGTAAGCCCTTGCCAGGTGACAAAATGATTCCGGTTCACGAAAGTGCTGCGCACATCATGGCCGAGTTGTTTGTCTGCACACAACCAAACAGGCGTATTTCCGCTCCAGTAAACATACAAGCCGAAGATGCCATAAGCCAGGCCCGCCAATGAAATAAGCAGAAAGGCCATGCGAGCATGATTAGAATCCCGCCCCAATTGCCAGGCCAGGAAAAACACCAGCGCGTAGGAAATCAGGCGCAAGACGGCTGTCCAGCCATCTTCATTGCTCAGTGATATTGAACCTGGAAGTTCCTCATTTAATGCGCTCCCGGCCATTTGCCACAGAGGATGCTTCCATGTTTCCGGAACCCACCCAGCCAACTGAACCAGCGCCCAAATGACCACAAAGCTGAAGAGTCCAATAATGACAAGCATCGGCAGTCGAGCAAAAATCCTATTGGAATTGAAATTCACCAGCGCCCAAAAAACTCCAAGGGTCGCGGCATATGCCGCACAGAGGCTCCAGGACCACTCGCGGTTACTGCCCAAGGGCAATGGGCTGACGATGATCAACAGCAGCAATCCGAAAAAAATCAGAAAATTAAGCCATTCAGCAAGCTTTTTAGTGTTCAGGAATCTATTCACGCTGGAGCAGTCCCTGCACCATGACGAACTTGCGAATCCATAATTCTTCACGTTTCTGCAGCCCTAAGGGAAACCCGGCAGCCGCAGCCCGGGCCTGCTCTAAATCTGCATAATCTCCCTGCAACATAACGAATAAGGGTTTGCCTTTCCAACGTTGCTGATAGATTGCAAAAGGGCCCGAATCACTATTTTGATCTGCAAATTCGTGCAAGTTTACTGGTGAAAGCAAAGCAATAACCTGGATGGTGAAGTGTTGGGGATTTTGCTGGCTAATCCATAACTCATCCTTGATCGTTTCGCTTACAACAGGCTGACTGTCTTCGTCCACGCTGTTGTCTCCGGTATGCCCGGATTGTGCATCTATACGCGTCGTTTCGGGGCCAGCTGACACTTCAACCAAACCTTCAGCCTGGCTAACGGCATCCATCGAACTTTCCAGGCTACCAAGTTCATCCACTTTCACGGGATCATCCGATTCGGCTGTCACCTTGCCTGTCACGCTGCCTGTCACGCTGCCTGTCACGCTACCTGTCACGTTGCTTGTCACGCTACTTGTCACGCTGTTTGTTCTGGGCCAACCGTATTTTTCATAGTTAGCCAGCACATCCACTGATATCTGATCACCGTTACTCGCTGCTTCCCGAAACCACTTCAGCGCGAGCTCGCTGTTTTGTTCGACGCCGCCATGGCCATCCCGATAAAACACACCCAGGTTGTACTGCGCATCCACATCCCCCTGATTGGCGGCCATTTGCGTCCATTTCAAAGCCGCAAAGTCACTTTGTTGTACCCCCTGGCCGGAACCATAAAGGTAGCCCAGTTTGGTTTGGGCACCCGGATGACCCAACTCGGCAGCGCGCAACAGCCATTGGGCAGATGCTGCTGAATCCTGGATGACACCTTGCCCCACCCAAAAAAGCATTCCCAGGGCATAGCAGGTTTCTGCCATAAGCGCTGGTGGCACAGATTCAGGAGGGCTCTCCGCTACAGCTAACCACTGGGAGTAGGCTGTTTCGAAATCACCACGCTGGTAAGCTGCAAGTCCAGCGTCATAATCTGCCTGCAACGGCGATATAAGAATTAATACCAGGCATAGAGTGAGAAATCTCATGAACTTCAATTTCTCAATGCAGGCCTGTCTGCAGCACACGTTGTTCATTCCCTTCCAGAACAAGGCAAGTCAGCACTCCCGAATGAAATGCACCGGTATCGATTCCTATGCGGTTTTCGTTCCAGTCAACTTCAGTGGTAATTGAGTGCCCATGTACAACGATATGGTCGTGATGCATCTGGCTGCGGGTGAAGTCTTCACGAATCCAAAGCAGGTCTTCATTGCGCTGCTCAGACATAGGAATTCCAGGGCGGATGCCCGCGTGAACAAAACAATAAGAGCCTGCAAGATGGTAAAAACTCATGCCACGGAAGAATTCCAGGTGATCCCGGGGGAGCTGCCAGGCCAGCTCGTCGCGTAAATTTTCTATTGGCCGGTGAGCATAATCACGCTCGACACTCACCCCATAGCTGCGCAGCGTTGCCCTGCCCCCGTAGTTTAACCAGGCGGCCACAGACTGAGGATGCTCCAGAAAATCCAGCAGACTTTGCTCGTGATTTCCCAGCAGGAAAATACGCTTGAAATCAGCCACGGGTGCTTTCAAAAGCAGATCAATTACTTCCCTGGAGTGCTCGCCTCGGTCTATGTAGTCGCCGAGATAGACCAGGGATTTCTGACCCACAAAGGCCGCCGAGTCCAACAGAATCAGCTCATGCAGACTTTGTAATGCGTGCAGTGAGCCATGGATGTCACCAATCGCATAGATTCTCTCACCCTCGGGAAGCATGGGCAGCACTGGCCCAGACGCAGGAGTTGAGAACCACTCCTTAATTAATTTTTTCAAGCCATGCCTCCATCTCTTGCAAAGCTTGCGGATCAGTTTGGGCAATCAATGACCGGCTTACCTCCATATCTCGATCATATATAGCCAAAACTGCTACGACTGCACCTGGCTGTGCATGCCAGGCCAGCATCAGCTGATCTCGCAGCATGGCAAGAGCTTCCTGGTCCATGAAGCTTCTGTGAGCAATGCCAATTTCGAGTCTGCTTTTATACTGGGACTGATCGGTTCTGCCGGTGAATATGGCCATTTTCCAGGCAGAGAGAATGACGTCTGTTTCTTCATGCAGCACCCAACCCAGGTAGGCCCTTCGCAGCCAGACTGAAGATTGGGCCGGAGCCGAACGAAGGCTGATAGCGGCTTCCCTGAAAGATGCTTCATAAGATGATCTCCGTTCAACTGCCGGAGTTGCCAAGTCAATTGCACGCAGAAACTGCAGCAAACTGAGCCCATTGTGAAAGCGATAATGACTGTTGATATCAATAGCCGTGTTGGCATGTTCAATCAACATCGGCAAACGCTCTGAGGGAATTTCGCCCGTTCTGTAGTAGCTGTCGATGGCCGTTTCTACAGGGATGTAACGAAAGGACGAAACCCATCGCGGCCAGGCAAGGTAAAAAAGCAAGGCCGACAGCGTTAGCACAAAAAAGGAGAGCAACAACGGGAAAAACTTAGCTGGTGTAGTATTTCCCATACCGGCCATGTTGATAGTAGTAGCCTGAGTTGCCATAGCCGACCCGACCGTAGCGCTTCATATCTACCTGTTGAAGCACTATTCCGGCGACATCGACGCCCGCGCGATGCAACTGATCGAGCGCTGCTTTGGCCACTTTCCGGGGCGTTTTGTCCCATCGCACAACGAATACTGTCTTGTCGACCAGACGGCCGATAATCCGGGCATCTGCCAGGGCCACTACTGGTGGTGTGTCGATGATGACTAAATCATAACGGGACTTCAGCAAATCGATAATGCTGCTCATGCGATGAGACGAGAAAATATCTGTGGCATTGGCAAACTTGGCAGTTCCGGATGGCATGTAGTCCATGTTGCTGCCCGGGTCTTTACGAAGGAAATCCGCCAACTCTGAATCGCCAGCCACTACATAATCAGACAGGCCTTTATGCTTGTCACGCAAGCCAAGTTTCTTGCCCACACTGGACCTGCGCAGGTCACCATCTACAATAATCACTTTGTGCCCGGACGAACTCATGGCGCGACCCAAAGAAATTGCCAATGAAGTTTTTCCTTCTTCAGGTACCGATGAGGTGACCTGGATGGCTTTTACCGGATCATCCGGATGAGACAGGTCCAGTGAAAACTTCAGTGAATTCAGTGCTTCAACCAATGGGGAGGGAGATTTGTCCAAGACCGCATCATAAGCTGGGGTTTTCCCGGAGATGACCGGGATCAAGCCGATAACATACTCACCTAAAACTTGCTGTACTTGCTCTGGGCTGGTCAAGCCTGGATTCAGAAATTGCAAACCCAAAACCAAAGCACAGGCACCCAGAAATCCAGCCAGGATGTATTTCTGCAGCATTGCCTTGCGATTTGGATACGAGGGTGATCCAGGCACACTGGCCTGTGAAAGAATTCGGGCATCGGAGGTTTCCATGCCTTCTGTTGAGCTGGTTTCCTTAAATCGACTCAAAAAGGTTTCGAATAAGGTTCGGTTGGCCGCAGCCTCGCGCTCCAGTGCGCGCAACTGGATGGCCTCTTTGCTCTGTTGGTTTGCTTCACCCTGTGCAGCGCTCAAGCTGCCCTGAATGCTGGATAAACGCGTATTGGCAAATTCAGATTCCTGCTCCAGGCCTTTAACGATCCGCTCAACTTCGGACCTGATCCTTTCACGTATTTCCAGAATTTCTGACTGCACCTGAATCATTCTTGGATGTTTCGGGCCGTATTCAACGGATAATTCAGAGGCCCGGCTCAAAGCTTCGGCTTCCTGAGTTCGTAACTGCTGCACCAGCGCAGAAGACATCACTTCAGAGGCTGTCTCAATGCCCATTCCACCGCCTGCCAGTAGCCTTCTGAGCTGGCTCAATCTCGCATCAATTTCTGCTTTCTCGGCACGAGCAATTATCAGCTGGCTCTTGGTCTCGGAAAGCTGCGCATCCAGAATCGTACCGCCTTGACCATCACCCAAACCATGTTGCTCGCGATACAAAACTATAGCGCGCTCGGATTCAGCGACTTTCGTCTCCAACTCACCCAATTGCTCAGTAAGCCAGGCATTGGCTTTCTGTGTAGCTTCAAATCGTGATTCCAATTTATCAAGCATGTAGGCTTCGGGCACATCATTGGCGATCTCTGCGGCGAGTTTTGGATCCCGCGTTGTAGCCTGAATGGTGATGACGTTGCCGTAACCCATCATTTGCAGGTCAATTTTGTCTTGCAGCGCCCGAACAACCGTTTTTTCAAACTCCAATGCTTTTATCTCTTCCTCACTGAGCAAGGAGGCAGCCGTATCGGTAAGGGACGCTGATTCTGCAGGCTTGAATGCAACCGCAGGCATGGCCTTTTGAGTTAATCCCAAAGCTTCTGAAACAGTGCTTTTCCAGGAATTGGGTATCCAGTTAGCCGGATTGAAATAACGGCTGATGTTCAGTTTTGGTTCTGTATCTACCCTGAGAGCGCTATTGAATTCAGGATGGTTAACCAGGTTAAGGCGCCGAACCACCTTGGTCATCAATACATCTGATCGAATTATTTCGATTTCAGACTCTGCATCTCCCCAGGAGGACCTGTCCGTCACACTCTCTAAATCAATAACATAAGCTTCAGGCAAACCTATCATGAGCGTTGATTTGGCTGAGTACAGATCTACAATTTCATTAATTTTGATGAGGCCAAACACAGTCACGAATACTGTCATGGCCAAAATGAGTTTCTTTCGAAACCACAAATGTTGCAGGTAATCCATTAAAGGAAACGACTGCATCTGATCATCGATTTCGTAGGCAGTATTTGGCTGATCGGATCGCCGGGTATTATTCATGATCTGGAATCAGCCAATGCAAAACTGGCTTTGTAAGTGCGGATCAAAACAAACGCTCCGCAATTCGAATGATATCGCCAGGTTGAACTTTTTCATTGATATCCAATTTGATTTCGGATTGGGTTGGATCATCGGCTCTGATCACATAAGCAGAATCTTTTTTGGCTCGGTAAGTGAAACCTCCAGCATTGGCGATGGCCTGCAGGTAGGTCATGCCAGAAACATAAGGAAACGGGCCGGTGCCCAAGGCTTCACCCACCAGATAGTAAGGTTTGTAGATTCCAACCTGGATAAAAATCTTCGGATTGACCAGATAATCGGGTTTGAGCTTGTCAACCAGCGCTCTTTCCAGCTCTGCAGCCGTCAATCCAACTGCTTCTACGCGCCCAATAAGCGGCATGAAGATTCGCCCTTCGCCGTCTAATTGGTACTCTCCCGACAAGTCCGGCTGATTGAAAATATTGATCTGGATCTTATCAGCCACACCCAGCTTGTAGGTGGAATCGCTGGCACCGGTCTGTGGCACAGAATCCGACGGTTGCGCAGATAAGGCCCCCGGGATGAGGGCACAAAAGACAAAAATGAGCAAAATCTTCAGCATGAGGAAAAGCTGGAAATGAAAGCGAATGGGTAGGTCAATACTCCAAACCTAACATCAACCAGAAGGTGTTAACGGTGTAATCATCATTGGCAACGCTGCTATCCAGCTCTTCCCAGGAATAGGAAGCGTTAAGGTATGCGTTGCGATTGATGAAATAACTTGCACCGAAGCCCATCCTCCAGGTTCCATCTGAACTCCGGGCATCGGCGGGAGCATCAATAACATTCTGGTAATCATAATTCCGATATTGCACGAAGCCATTGATTTGCAGGGAGCGCAAAAGTTCATGGTCCACTCGCAGAGTATAATTCGTTTGCAGGAACCCAGAGCTGTTGGAATCAGTGGTTTCCTCTACGCTGGTGTCAATCTGGGCGTGAACCGATGTCAGGTACGTGGGCACCCAGGTGAGGCCCGCGCCAAAACACCAGCCATCTGTATCAAGCAGCCTCTCGTCATCGTAGGAGCGGCTGTAGTGACCAACACCGACATTTCCTTCGAGTTTGCCAGTAATAGTGAAGTTAATCCCACCCTCAATGGCGTAACCATCGCCGTTGCGGTCGAAACCACTCCGGTCCGGATTTTGGTCATATTCGATATTGTTACCGGTATAGCTGAGGTAAGCCTGCTTGTCAGTTTGAAACTGATAACCCGCCTGCAAGGTATAGTACCTGTCACTGCGGTCGCGATCCTGGTTGTCGATTGTTTCACCGTCGGCATCGAGAACATTGTCGAAATCAAAATCGGAAAATCCAACATTAGCGCCAACAGACAGTCGATTGAAGGTATGGTCGTATCCCAGGCTGCCTCCGGTCATGCTATAGCGGGTGGGTTCTATGCCTTGCTCTGAACTTCGGTTATTCAAGCCTTCGTGCAAATCCATATAATCCAGCGCGTAGGTGAAATAACTGCGGTTCCTCACATCAATCCGGCCGGATACTCCCAGGAAATAGTCTTCGTAGTCCCGATCACTGAAATCACTGTAGCGGGCAATGTCTGCACTTGCCGTCAAGTTAATAGAATGCTTGCTCCAGGTACTCTGTGCCGTTATGTAGGGACGAACGTGATATGCGATGTCACTGTCCAGGTTTTCGGTGGAATAAAAAACATTGTCGGTGTATTCAGCAGCCAACTGCACCCCAGGATGCAGCATGAAAGCCCCAGCACGAAGGCCAAGTGGCTTATAGTCCTGGGGGTGTTGGGTAACGGGCTGATTGCCCAAACCCGGGCTATCGTAATATTGGGCGTGCACGGCTCCCGAAGTTGCAAACGCAACCCCAGCCAAAACAGCAAAGATTCGATTTTTCAA
>JANOGQ010000007.1:0-1866 GCA_031406105.1 Lysobacterales bacterium
GAAGGATCTGAACAGTCGCCCAATGCATTGTAATACAGGCAATAGTAGCCGTAGCCTGCGTACACGTACTCCAGATATTCGGCATAGCCCGAGTAGTCATACTGGCTATCAACATCTCGATCCAGATAAGCACCCGCGTAGACCAGGTTCATATTGCCAATGTCACCCTCAACGGTAACCGTTGCTTGATACCAGTTTTCGTCCTGCCATTCCTCGAAGAAACTGGACAGCTGGTAATCGCCACCGGTGTATTCCGGGTTTTCCCGCCAGCTGCCTTCAATATCGGAAGTCTGATATTGCAGGCCGGGTGTTACCGTCCAATTATCGGTCAGATCAATTTTTAACAGGCTGCGGAAGCCCGATTTTTGGACGGTATTGTGATCAGATTTAACGATGTCAGAGTTGTTATTGACGAAACCGCTGGCCGCATAGTTGATCTGGCCCTCAACATTATCAATCCAGCCTGCTTCATTCTGGTGCCATGCAACCAGTCTTACGGCCATGCGGTCGTTGATGGGCAGGTTGACGAAACCTTCCAATCCATAACCGTTATCGCCGTGCGATATCGAATCGGCGAAAAGGTCATAGCCGGCCTGGAATTCATCGATTACCGGTTTGTTGGTAATAATGCGAATGGTTCCAGCCTGGCTACCCTGGCCGTAAAGAGTACCCTGTGGCCCTGAGAGGGTTTCGATGCGATTGATGTCATAAACATGAATGTCGAGAATCTGGTTGATGGTAGTTATCGGCTGCTCATCCAGATAAACCCCCACACTAGGCATGGAAGCGGAATGGTTGCCGTCACCACCACTGGAAATACCCCGCATGTAAACCTGGCCATAACCCGGCCCGTTGGAGGTAAAGCTCACTGTGGGCATGAACAGGATGAAATCCTCAAAACCCTTGATCTGGAGATTTTCCAGATCTGCTGTGCTCAGCGCCTGTATGGAAATCGCCACATCCTGCAAATTAGCAGCACGCTTCTGCGCTGTGACTACAACCTCTTCAAGTGAGGTATCTGCTGCCTGGATTGGGCTTACGATGGTTGCGGCTAAGGCTGTTCCAGCCAGCGCAAAGGAAATGGATCTGCTCAGACAAGTTCGGTGAAGCTGTTTCATTATAAAGATCTCCCTGCATTGACTTGTGCATCGTTAGTATTATGCAATTGAAGTTCGTCGACTGCCGTTTCGGCAAGTAGCACGTTATCATGCTCTTTATCAAACACCAATTGGGTTTGGTAAACACAGTCATAATACAGTCATGAAATTTATTTTCAATCTCCGTGAAGTTGCGCGCAAGCCCGGAATACCATGACACAAACCAGTGCAGCACCAACCGGCAGTGTGAAAGCCGCCTTGCAACATGCAGCCCAATTGTTGCGGGCGAATCCGGCTTTGGCTGAACAACAAGCGCGGGAAGTACTCAAGCTACTGCCTGACTCAGAGCCGGCAATACGCATCCTGGCTGCGTCCTTGAGAAAACAGGGGCGGGCGAATGAGAGCATCAGGCATTTGCAACCCCTGCTGGCAGGAAATAGCGGCTCTCCGAGCTTTTTGAGCGAATGGGGTCAGGCTTTGGCTGCGGCAAACCGACCGCAGGATGCGATGACTGCATTGCAAAAATCTGTGCAACTGGACCCCGGACAGGCCGATGCCTGGCGAACATTGGGAGACCAACTGATGTTGGCGGGAGATGAGGCGGCAGCGCAACAGGCCTACCACCAGTACAGCAAAATCATGGTGCGTTTTCCTGAATTGGCCGAAGCGGCAGAGTTGATGCGCACGGGCAAACTGGGTATCGCAGAACGCCTGGTGCGCGAGTTTCTGCAGCAACATCCCGCCGATGTGAACGGATTGCGCATGCTGG
>JANOGQ010000030.1:0-8043 GCA_031406105.1 Lysobacterales bacterium
CGCAGCAGTTTTCCCTTAGGGAAGCTCTGATTAATTCGTCCCTGAAGCATCAGAGCACGCAAAACAAAAAATGTCATTTTTGTTTTGCTTCATTTTCAATGATTTGCAATCATCGAAAATGGCGGCACATCCTTGTACCGCGGCAACTCTGAATAAATCAGAGTTGCCTTAGCAGTTTCCGGCAGCAGCCGCCGAATAGCCAGCACTCTGCGGGTCCAGCCAGAGGCTGGCCCTGACCCAGGCAGATTACCCTACTCCAGGCCGTAGCTGCGTAACAAGGGGCCCTGCTCGGGGGGCCTGCCACGAAAGGCAATAAAGGAATCCATGGCCGGACGCGATGATCCCACCGCAAGAATTTCCTTGCGCAAGGCAGCACCCGCTTCGATTGAGTAGGGTCCGGATTCCAGTATCCGCTCCCATGCATCCGCGGCCAGTTGTTCAGCCCACAGATAGCTGTAATAACCCGCAGAATAGCCACCACCAAAAATATGACTGAAACTGTTGAGAAAGCGATTCCACGCAGGAACCTGCAGCAGTCCGAACTGCTCACTTACCTGCTGCATCAGCGCCAGTGGGTCCTCTGGGCTGGCCGGATCGTATTCCACATGCAGGCGAAAATCGCCCAGGGCAAATTCCAGTTGCCGCATCAGAACAGTGGCTTTCTGGAAGCTCCTCGAGCGCAGCAAGCGCTGCTTCAAATCTGCTGGTAGTGCTTCACCACTGACATAATGGCGTGCAAAGCCATCCAGCAAATGCTCTTCCCAGCACCAGTTTTCGAGCAGCTGGCTGGGTAGCTCCACCGCGTCCCATTCCACGTTGTTGATGCCGTTGATCTGAGGCCAATCCACTTCAGTGAGCATGTGGTGCAGGCAATGTCCAAACTCGTGAAACAGGGTTTCCACATCGTGATGCGTGAGCAAACTGGGATGCCCATCCTGCGGCGGTGGGAAATTGCAATTGAGGAATGCCACCGGGATCTGCACACCATTTTCTGTCACGCGGCGCGAACGACAGGTATCCATCCAGGCGCCACCGCGTTTGGTCTTGCGTGTATACAGATCTGCATACAATCCCGCAATACGCACACCTGCAGCATCATGGATCCAGTAGAAACGGGCATCCGGATGCCAGACTTCTACAGTCTGGTCCTGTTGCAGGCTGATACTGAACACCTGTCTGGCGGCATGAATCAATGCGCTGAACATGGACTCCAATGGAAAATAAGGCTTGAGTATTTCATCCGAGAGATGTAGCTCCGCAGTGCGGTAACGCTCCGACCAGTAGGCCAGGTCCCAGGGCATCAGGGTTTCTGAGGCGCCATTGCGCATGGCAAAATCCTGCAATGCAGCAAACTGCCGTCGGGCAGAGGGCAGAGCACGTTCCGCCAGCTGTAACAGAAAATCCATCACCTGCTCGGGTGCAGTCGTCATGCGCGGCACCAGGGCATACTCAGCATAGTTTTTGAAACCCAGGAGTTGTGCCAGCTGGTGTCGCAATGCCAACATCTCGCGAATGATGCCACTGTTATCATGCCGGCCCGCCTGCGGGCCCTGGTCGGACGCCCGCGTGACATAAGCCTGGTAAACCTGCAGACGTAACTGGCGATCATCAGCGTAGGTCATGATGGCTGAGTAACCGGGATAGCTGAGATCGACCAGCCAGCCTTCTTGGTCGTGACTGACGGCATTACCTGCCAGCAAGCGGAGCTCCGCTTCCGGCAATCCTGCCAGCGCAGTCTGATCTGTGAAATGCAGGGTCCAGGCCTGAGTGGCATCCAGCAGATTCTCCTGGAATGCTGCACCCAGGTTACTCAGGCGCACCATGATTTCCGCATAACGGCTTCGAGCAGGCTCCTGCAGATCAACCCCGGCGAGATGAAAATCCCTCAATTCCAATTCAACGATACGCTGTTGCCCGGGCAGCAGACCCCTATACTCCGGGGAATTCCTGAGTTCGGCAAAAATCCGGTAAATCGCTGGATTCTGTGATCGCCAGGTTTCATGCTCTGTGAGCAATTCCAGGCATTGTTTGTAAGCCTCCCGTAACTCGTCATTGTCTGCCACAGCCTGAAGGTGTGAAACGGGCGCCCAGGCCTTGCTGATGGCGTCCGATAACTCTTCTTCCAGTGCGACAAATCCCCAGGCTTTGGCATTGCGTTTGTTGCTGTCCTGCTGTGCATGCACTTGCAGCCAGGATTCAACACCCGAACGATGTTGCTCAATCAGATAGCGGATCACGTCAGCCGCTTCGGCTGGAGCAATCGCAGAAAATTGTGGCAATCCGGTCACTGCTGAAAACCAGTTTGATTGCCAGCTTGCAGGGCTGACGGAGCTATTCATGTGGGGGGGGGTTTCTTACTGTTTGGGAATCAATGACTTGGAATGGTAGCATGAATGGGGCTTAGCCCGCTGTGCCGCATACTATGCCCATCCGGTGCAACTGCTTATTCAAGCATCTGATCTGGCGCAATTCTTTTGCTGTGTTCTGCGTTCAGCAAAACAAACCAGCCGGCTCCCGCGGCTGAAAGCAATAGTGGCAGCAACAAAGCTTGCGCAGCCATTGTGGGCCAATGATGCAACAACCATTGGTAAAAACCGATTCCTGCCAGCGGCATGAAAATACCGCGTAAGCCGGTCAGCGATACATGCACCGCCATGTATTGGGCTGCGTTGGCATCACCGGTAAAGTCGTTGTGCCCGAGGTTCCAGCCCAGGTGACCACCGGCATTGGCACCGCCCAGCAACATGGCAGCCGGCCACAGCAGCCAGGCCTCACCGGTACCCAAAGCCAGGGCAAAGAATACATAAGACAGTACGTAGTACCAGCTGTGTACGGCCCGGTAAGCAAAAATATGTTTTCGGTCCAGCAAACGCGCCCAACGTGGCACGGCCAGGCACATGATCACCAGCGGCAAAGATGAGGTAATCAAGACCTGTCGCCACTGGCTGAGGTGAAATTGCTCATTCAGCATCACCACCAGCATGGGAATGACCATCAGGTTGGCGCCGCCGAAAACCATCATGCAGGACATGTAGTTGCGAAAATCCCGGTCGCCACGCAAGACTTCACCAAAAACTGCCAGGCTGAAGTGGCGACGGCCGGCCACTTTGGCTGCCCGTTCCGAGGCCAGCAATTGTTGATGTCGACGAATGCGCGCCTTGCCGTAAATCCGCGCCGCAATCAATGAACAAATACCTGCCAGTACAAAACAGATTCGATAGAAGTCGTCCTGCCAGTCCAGCATGAAGCCCACCAGTGCTGCTACGGCTGCTACCAGCAGGGAAGACAATCGCACCAGCCGCGCGGTGATTTGCGCGCGCCAGTCGCGCGGATAATTCGCCCGCCAGACCGAGGCGCGCAGGGTGAGTATTCCCGACCAGGCCGTTCGGGCTACTACCGTCAACAGGCAAAAAAGCATCAGACCGATGGTGTTGGCAACCGGCAATGCCAACAGAATGGTAGTCACCGCCATAAGCTGCATCAAACGGCTCATGATCTGCAGTTTGTCGCGACCGCTGGACCAGGAACTGAACAGGAAGCTGCTCAGGTTGGTGAAAGAGGGTGCTCCGGCCACGATAGCTACTGCCAGATTGACAGCGGCTGGTGAGGCCACATCATCAAACTGGTTTTTAACAATTACACCCAACAGACCGCCTTCCAGCACACCCAGGGTGATAGAGGTCAGCGACCAATTGGTCAATTCCCGCGGCACCAGGGCAGCGGCCATTTTTGGAATTGGTTTTTTCAAGGGTCAGTAAAAATGGCTCTGGAAGTCACGCTTTGTGGCTTGCTTGGGGTTACAGGCACTTTAGCCCAGATTAACCGCAGTCGGTACCAGAAGTAGTGCTATCGTTTACACTATCGCCAGCCTGTGAGATAGCCCCAAGGACCCACCATGCGATCAGTCTGCCCTAATCAAAAACCTGGTCATTACTCGATAATGGTCTCGCCACAAAACGACCAAAACAGCAACAGAGTCAGAACCTTCCTGCGCCTGCTGATAGTGAATCTGGTGGTGATCTTCAGTCTGGGCGGGTGTATTCCCAGCCAGCTGGAGAAAAGCCGGTCAGAAGCATTTCGCCAGTATGAAATCATTGTGCGCTGGAGCCAATGGGATGCAGCTGCAGATTTCATTTCGCCGGAGTTTCTGGAAGAAAACCCCATATCCCGCCTGGAAATGGACCGCCTGCGACTGTTCCGGGTCTCGCAGTACACCATCAGGTCAGTCAACGTACTGGAAGAAGGTATGGCGGCTATCCAGGTGGTGGAAATCAAGCTGTTCAATGACACTCAGGGCGTGGAGCGCAGCATTATTGATGAACAATTCTGGCGTTTTGATGAAACCAGCCAGCGCTGGCGCTTGCACAGCCCGCTTCCTGACCCTACCCAGGGGCGTTGAACCGGATTGGATGCCTCAGTATCCGGCAAGAACAAAGAAATAGATGCAAATGAAATGGCACAGGCTGCCCAACACCACGAACAAGTGAAAGAGCGCATGCCCCATGGGTATGCGACTGATGCTGTATAGCACTGCTCCCAGGGTGTAGGAAATTCCACCTGCTGCAAGCCAGCCCATGGCCTGGGCGGATAAGACCTCGATAAAGTCCTGAATAAAGAACAGTATCATCCAGCCCATAGCCACATACATCGCCGTGGATAATAGATCAAACCTGCCGGTAAAGAATATTTTCAGCACGATGCCGCCCAGCGCCACACCCCAGGCCAACAGAAACAGGGTGTATCCGGTCTCTGCAGGTAAAGATATCAGCGCAAAAGGCGTATAGGTTCCGGCAATCAATACGTAAATGCAGGCGTGATCGTAAATCCTGCGCCTGGATCGGCTGCGGGGATCTGTGGAGCTGTGGTACAGCGAGGATATGGCATAAAGGCAAACCATGGACATGCCAAATATAGCTACAGCCCACATTTGAATATTTGAGCCGTTCTGCCATGCGCGCCAGAGCATCGCCATCAAGCCAATCACGCTCAACAGCAGCCCGCAGAGGTGCGAATAGACATTGATCTTCTCTTCCAGTGGCGAGTATGACTTGATCAATGTATCTACCACTCCCTTGGCTGCAGCAGACTTTTCAGAATCCGAATACACTAAAACCACCATCTACTGTCAGGCAGTGCCCGGTGATGTAGCCAGCAGCGGGCAGGCACAGGAAGGCAATGGCGGACGCACATTCCTCCACAGTTCCGATCCGCTTCATCGGTGTACGGTCCAGCACCGCCTGGCGATAGCTTTCATCCTGCAGTACCTGGCGGGCCAAAGGCGTTTCTATGTACCAGGGTGCTACGGCGTTAACCCTTATACCCTGATCAGCCCACTCCACTGCCAGGTTGCGGGTCAGCTGGATCATGGCCGCCTTACTCATGCCATAAGGTGCGCCGGTTCGCAGGTGGGTCAGTCCAGCCACCGAAGCCACATTAACCACCGCTGAGGGAGCAGACTCGCGCAAATTGCCCTGTAGCAGCCGGCACAGATCAAAACAGCTGACCAGGTTGACGTCCTGTACCCGCAAATATTCCTGCAAGCTCAGATCTTCAACCCGCTTGCGGATATTGAATCCGGCGTTATTGATCAGAATGGGCAAAGGTCCGGTCAGTTCATCAACTACCCGTTGCCTGTCATTGGCATCTGCGACATCCGCGCTGATCAGTTCTACCTGGCACTGCGGTTGCTGTTTCAGGACAGCTTCACGCGCCTGCTCTAATCGCCCGGCATTGCGCGCCAGCAACACCAGGTCGGCGCCCAATGCTGCCAGCTCCTGGGCCACCGCAAGTCCTATACCGCTGCTGCCGCCGGTGATCAGGGCGCGACTGCCGTCCAGCCGCCAATGACTGACATTCATGGAGCACTGCAGAGGCAGTGCGCCGCCTGGGTAAATGCGCCACCCGATGCCGCCAGGAAACGCAGGTCTGCCAAAAGCTCATCCAGCAAGGGCAGCTCGCTCCATGCCGATGCCGGCACTGTCCAGCCCACCCGCGCCATGACGCCGCCGGCCATGTTCAGCAGGAAGGATTCAAAGGAAGTCATTTCCACTTCGCTGTACCGCACCTGGTAGTCCGCACCCAACCCGGCAATGCGGGCTGCTGAGTCGATGGCCTGCTGCAGACTGCCCTCCTGGTCGATCAGGCCGCGATCACGGGCCTGAGATCCACTCCAGACCTGGCCGCGGGCAACCCGATTGACTTCTTCAGGTGTCAGCGACCGCGAAGACGCCACCAGCTTGACGAAATCCTCATAAATCTTCTCGGTGGAGCGCTGCAAGATGCGCCTCAAGTCTGCATCAAGTGGCATGTCCAACCGGAGCTTGCCGGCCAGTGGCGTAGTACCCACGCCATCGGTGTGGATACCCAGTTTGTTCAAGGGCTCGGAGAATGTCGGCAGCATGCCGAATACACCAATGGAACCAGTGACGGTAGCAGAGGTGGCCCACAATTCCTCAGCGGCAGTAGCGATCCAGTAAGCTCCAGAAGCAGCCACATCGCCCATGGATACCACTACGGTTCTGCCCGACTCACGCAAAGCCTGCACTTCCCGACGGATCAGTTCCGAGGCAAAGACTTCACCACCAGGGCTGTTTACCCGCAACACAACTGCTTTGACTTCGGGGGTTTCGGCCACCGAACGCAGGCGCGCAACCAGCGTTTCCGCCCCTACCACGCCAGGTGGATGATGGCCGCCGACGATTTCACCTTCCATTACCACCACGGCGACCGTGTTGGGGCTGGAATGATCTTGCTGCACTTCAGTCAGATTCAGATAACGCTGAGAGTCGATTTGACGGTATGTTTCCCCGCCCTTCGCAGTGGCGCCCAGGCTGGCCAGCTCCTGGTTGGCTTCCGGTCGAGATACCAGCTTGTCCACCAGACCCAGCTCCAGCGCAAGGCGGGCAAAATCACCGTCAGCTGCATCAAGCCTATCGGCAAACCCGTTGATTGCAGCCGACAAGTCAACCAGCGGTATGCCACGCTGCCGCGAAACGCCTTCGAGGTATTGCTGCCAGAGGCTGCCCAGCCAGAACAGGCTGGACCGGCGATCTTCGTCCGACATGTCGTTGCGGATCCACGGCTCCATGGCGGACTTGTACTCACCCACGCGGAACAGGTTGATTTCCACATCCAGCTTGTCCATCGCATCCGCGTAATAATTGCGGTAGGAAGCAAAGCCATCCAGCCATACCATGCCTTTTGGATTCAGCCAGATTTCGTCGGCCATCGCTGCCAGGTAATACTGCTGTTGCTGCAGCCCATCGGCCAGGGCAACCACCGGTTTACCGGAAGTCTTGAAGTCGGCAATGGCAGCTTCCAGCTCCAGCAGAGAGGCCATGCCAATGTGCCGCAAATCACTGGGGTTGATCACCAGTCGCACGATCCGCTCGTCATCGCGGGCCCGGCGCAGCGCTTCCACCAGGTCACGCAAACGGGTTTCGGGCTGCGTTTGCTCGGTGGCCCGCATGAAAGCCTGGTCCAGCGGCGAGCCACTGAATTCCTCGACGATATCACCTTGAGGATTCAGCAGCAGCGCAGTTGTCGGCTGCAGCGCCAGCGATTCGCCGGTGTCAATAAATGCCAGCACAAGCAGCACCAGGATCAACACGAACAGCAGGTTCAACACCAGCCGACGCGTTCCGTCTATGAAGTTCCAGATGCCAATGAAAAAGCGGGCGAAGGCCGAGCGTTGTTGATCTGTCATTACGTTGTTCCACCTGAGGGAAGCCTATTCTAGCAGCCTGCCGGACTAAACCGATCCTGGCGAGGCAGGCAAGGATCAGAGAACCCTCAGGCCAAAATTTTTGGAAGAAAAACTTGCCCTGAGGTGGAACAGGTTCTCTGATCCCAACCGCTCAAATCACCAACTTGCGGTGAGATACGCCATCGACCATCAGGCGCCTGTCTCCGGCGCTTACATATCCAATTGTTTTTAATAAACATAATCTCATGGCACAGATTCTGCATATACCCAATCGAACCCACATTCTTTGCAGGAGTACATTTCCATTATAATATATATAATACTCATTTTCTTAAGTC
>JANOGQ010000105.1:0-2444 GCA_031406105.1 Lysobacterales bacterium
GCGCGATCCGCCACACCGCCTGCATACCGATTGCTGGTGACCAGGTCACCAATGATATTGCCGTTGCCCTGCGCACACCTACCCAGCATGCCGAAGACATCAAGATCAAATATGCCTGTGCACTGGAACAACTGGCGCGCAACGACGAAACCATCCAGGTTCCCAGTGTAGGAGACCGCACTTCAAGGCGATTGGCGCGGCAAACCCTGGCACAGGTGGTGGAGGCCCGTTATCGCGAACTGTTTTCACTGGTACTGGCGGAACTGCGCCGCAGCGGCCTGGAAAATATGGTTGCTTCTGGTCTGGTGCTGACCGGTGGCGCTTCACGCATTGAAGGGGCGGCAGAATTGGCCGAAGAGATATTCCACATGCCTGTCAGGCTGGCCACACCGCAGGGTGTGAATGGTTTGTCTGATGTAGTTTCCAACGCCATTTACGCCACCGGCGTGGGCCTGTTGCTTTACGGCAGCCGGGCAGATTATAGCCGCAGTTTGCTCATTAACAGGGGAGGAGACACGATTCTGGATCGCGTACGGAGTTGGTTCCGGGGCGAGTTTTAGTTTTTGGCTCTGGATAAACCCATCCCGGGTTTCCCAGAGCACGGCACATCCATGTGCCGAAGTAAAGAGGATCTGCTGTACATACAGGGCGCTCGATGCCAATACAAGCTGCGAAAAAGCAGCGGGCAGAGAACGGCAATACCTGGGTCAGTGGTAACAACAACGGCGAGCGAGAGGAGATATACAAATGTTTGAGATGGTAGAAAACTACACACCCAATGCATTGATCAAAGTAATCGGGGTTGGCGGCGGCGGCGGAAATGCTGTTGCCCAGATGATAGATGCCAATATTGAAGGCGTTGAATTCATTGCAGCCAATACGGATGCCCAGGCCTTGCGGCAATTCAAGGGCAAAACCATTCTGCAAATCGGCAGCAGTGTCACCAAAGGTCTAGGAGCAGGTGCCAATCCCGAAGTGGGCCGGCAAGCTGCGCTGGAAGACCGTGATCACATCATGGAAATGCTGGCCGGCGCAGACATGGTGTTCATTACCGCCGGCATGGGCGGAGGCACCGGGACCGGTGCCGCTCCTGTCATTGCGCAGGCTGCCAAGGAAATGGGCATTCTGACGGTGGCAGTTGTGACCAAGCCATTTCATTTTGAAGCGCGTCGCCGTATGGCGATTGCAGAAAAGGGCATTGAGGAGCTATCGGCCCACGTTGATTCGCTGATCACCATTCCCAACTCCAAGCTGGCGTCGGTGCTGGGTGGCGATACTCTGCTGCTCAATGCTTTCAAATCAGCCAATGATGTGCTGCAAGGTGCTGTGCAGGGTATTGCAGAATTGATTACCCGTCCCGGCCTGATCAACGTGGATTTCGCTGATGTGCGCACGGTGATGTCGGAAATGGGCATGGCCATGATGGGTGCCGGCCAGGCTTCCGGCCATGATCGCGCCTGCATGGCAGCCCAGGCAGCCATAGGCAGCCCCTTGCTTGAAGACATCAACCTGGCAGGAGCCTGCGGCATCCTGGTGAATATCACAGCAGGCCCCAGCCTGACCATGCGCGAGTTTGAAGAAGTGGGCAGCACGGTAGCTGACCTGGCTTCGGACGATGCCACGGTGGTGATTGGTACCGTGATTGATCCGGATATGGGTGACGAACTGCGCGTTACCGTGGTGGCAACCGGTTTGGGAGAATCGCTGCGGGCCAAGGTTAAACAGGAGAAGCCCATTCGCCTGGTTACCAATAGGGTGGCCAATGGCACGACCGGCAGGGCAGAGATGGAAATGCCGGACCTGGAGGCGCTGGAAACCATGCAGTCTGATCGTGATCGCCGTCTGGCCCAGGCTGAGAGCAAAGACCTGTTTACGCGTCAGCGGGATATTGATTACCTGGATATTCCATCCTTCCTGCGCAATCAGGCGGATTAATCAGTCCATGCCCGATCCGTTCATCAGGTGCTCCCAAACGCCGTTTTTTGGGCGCACGGAATGAGAGGGCCAGTTAATTGGTGTGTGTACCCGGTGAATGTAAGCGCCGGCCTGTGTAGGAAAATAATAAGAGAGAGATAATAATAATGGTGCGGTAAGCAGTCGTCCCTCGCTCGCCACCTGAGCGACTGCTTACCGCGCTGAATAATCTTCAGACTGTTCCCTCACCGCAACCATAGTTTTTTCACGAAAATCAGGTGGATTGTAACCAAATTGTTACAGGCACGTTAATTTGTTGTTAAAATACAACAAAATGTGGTGCAAACCCCTATTTTTTTCTTTGTGCTCTATAGGCCCTGTGCTAGTATGCCGATTCATTTCATGGCACGAGGAGTCAGAAAAATGATATAACAAAGATCACTAAAATACGTTATTCGGGCCAGATTTATCGTTATACACACGGGCAAATTAGTGTTTTTTACCTTGTGGCCTGCGGAAGTCTTCAACTT
>JANOGQ010000182.1:0-9664 GCA_031406105.1 Lysobacterales bacterium
CACCACGGACGTTGCCACTTTTTCGTCCCGCGAGTCTGGCCTGGTCGGCGCCGTGCTGTTCGGTGCCACCACCTGGTATCGCACGCCCAACGATGTGCACACGTCGAAGAGCGACCTGCGCATCGAGGGCGTGGACAAGCTGCCGCGCGTTGATATCATTTACGCGCATGCCAACATGTCGCCCGACCTGATCGACGCCGCCGTCAATAACGGCGCCAAAGGCATCGTGATCGCCGGCGTCGGCGACGGCAACATGACGACCCCCGCTCTGGAAGCGGTTGAACGTGCCGTGGCGAAGGGAGTGGTAGTGGTGCGTTCTTCTCGCGTCAACGGCGGCATTATCCGGCGCAACATTGAGACCAACGATGACGAGATGGGAACCGTAGCCTCGATGGAGCTGAATCCGTCGAAAGCACGCGTGCTGCTGCAACTGGCCTTACTGAAGACCAATGACGTGAATAAAGTGCAGGATTATTTCAACCGCTATTGATATCCTGAGTCATGAACTGGTT
The DNA here is from genome assembly GCA_031406105.1 of Lysobacterales bacterium. GTDB lineage: Bacteria > Pseudomonadota > Gammaproteobacteria > Xanthomonadales > SZUA-36 > JAWXBM01. The sequence continues at coordinate 513 of JANOGQ010000182.1, forward strand.
CCTCGAAGCCCTGCGTGAGCATCCGGAGATTGCCTTCTTCCTGGTGCTCGGGCTCGGTTACCTGTTCGGCAAGGTGTCCTTTGGCAGCTTCAAGCTGGGTGCGGTTACGGGCACCCTGCTGGCCGGAGTGCTGGTAGGCCAGTTCGGTGTCAGCCTGCCCGATGCCGTCAAGCAGTGCTTCTTCCTGCTGTTCCTGTTCGCCATCGGGTTCCGGACCGGCCCGCAGTTCTTTCGCGGTCTGAAAAGTGAGGGCCTGGCGCATTCGGCTCTCGCGGCCATCGTGGCGGTCACCGGGCTGGGGGTTGCCTGGGCTGTGGCCAGCCTGTTCGGTTATGACGCAGGCACCGCTGCCGGACTGATAGCCGGGTCCTTGACTGAGTCGGCTACCATCGGCACCGCCATGGATGCCATCGCCAACCTCAACCTGTCTGAGGCGGAGCGGACTCAGCTCGCCAACGGCATTCCGGTGGCCTTTGCTGTGACCTACCTGGTCGGGGTGATGGCTGCAGCCTGGGTGCTGTCGCAACTCGCCCCGAAGCTGATGGGTGTGAATCTGGCCGAGGAATGCCGCAAGCTCGAAGAGCAAATGCAGGGTGAAACATTCGAAAAATATACCGCCCGGCGGGAGTTCGAGTTGCGGGCGTACGCCATTGATCCGGGTTCACACTTCGTCGGGCTCCGCCCGAGTGACCTCGAAAATTCGTTGCCTGGTGTCCGCATTTATGTCGAGCAGGTGCGCAGCCGTGGCCGGATCACACCGGCCGGGAATGTCAGGCGTTTGCGGGCCGGTGACGTAGTGGCCGTTATCGGGAGGCGTGAAACACTGGTTGAAGTGCTGGAGGCACCCGGCAGCGGTCTGCGTGAGGTTGACGATCGTGACCTGCTGGACATTCCCGCCGATGTGGTTGATGTCGTAGTGACCAACAAGGCAATCGACGGACGCACTCTGGCGGATCTGGGTCGTGACGATGCTTCTCGAGGCATATTTCTGCGGCGCATGCATCGCGGCGGCATCGATATCGGCATCCTGCCGGAAACTGTCGTCCATCGCGGCGATGTGCTGACCCTGGTGGGCTCCACCCGGAACGTCGCTCAGGCCGCAGAAGCTTTCGGCGTTCCCGACCGCGTCACGGATGCCACCGACATGACCGTTGTGGCGGCGGGCATCGTTGCCGGTGCATTTGTCGGCCTGCCGGCGCTGCATTTCGGCAGCATCGAAATCGGCCTGAGCTTCCCGGTCGGCGTGCTGCTCGGAGGCCTCGTCTGTGGCTGGCTGCGGTCCGTCCGGCCGGGCTGGTTCGGTAGTATTCCGAGCCCGACACTCTGGATCTTTGAGTCCATAGGGCTCACGGGTTTTGTCGCAGTGGTAGGCCTGAATGCCGGGCCGGATTTTGTGCAGGGCTTGCAGACCAGTGGCCTGAGCCTGGTCGTGGCCGGGGCGCTGACAATCACCATTTCCCTGCTGGTCGGTGTTTGCATCGGCCGCTGGGTGTTCAAAATGCATCCGGGGGTATTGCTCGGGGTCTGCGCCGGGGCTTGCACCGCCACCCCTGCCTTGGCTGCAGTCCAGGAAGCAGCAGATAGTTCGGTGCCCTCGCTCGGCTACGGTGTGGCCTATGCGGTGGGTAATGTGATGCTGGCCATCTGGGGCACAGTCATCGTAGCGCTGATGAGTTGAAGGAATTTTGAACTGTATCAAGGGTAGAAAAGAGCTTTGCCGGCCTGGCATGTTGCGGGGCGCGCGGCTGGGCCAGCCGATAAAGTACACAGGGCGTTTCGTGCCTGCATTGCTTCGCGCTTGCCTCATCGAATAACATCGGGACACCAAGGTGACGCTGCATTGACCATGATGATATCCAGGCACAAGACGATTTCGCTCGCCTTAGTGGCCGTTCTGGGGGGCTGCGCCATCACCCCGCCGCCCGCCCCGGAAGAAATCCGGGAGTCCGCGCTGCAGGGCACGGAGATCCGCACTGAGTGGAGCGCCGACCAGCCCGTCGCGGGGCCGATCAGCGATCAGTGGCTCCGGACTTTTGCCGATCCTAACCTGGATGCCCTGGTCGACGAGGCCATCTTGCGTAACCCTGACCTGCGGGTCGCTGCGACCCGCGTCGAGCAGTCAGCCGCTTACGCCGAGATTGCGCGTGGCGCCTTACGGCCGTCGGTGGCCCTGGCCGGCAAGTTGTCCGGCTCCGGTTCGGGTTCAGGCGATTTCTCCTCCGGAATGCAGGGATTGATGCTCGGGGCTGCCTGGGAGATCGACCTGTGGGGTCGACTGCGCTACGGCAGGAGCGCTGCGGAGTTCAGCTATGCTTCGGCGCAGGCCGACTTCGAGTTCGCGCGCCAGTCGCTGGCGGCGCAAGTGGCCCGCAGCTGGTTCATTGCTACGGAGGCCCGCCTCAATCTGGAAACGACAACCTCCATGGCGGAGGCCGCACGGCAACTCCTGCAGCTTTCCGAGGATCGGCGGCGGGTGGGCATCGACAAAGGGCGGGACGTTGCGCTGGCGAGCGCCAACCTCGGCACCCTGGAGGACATGGTAAGGCAGGCGCAACAGGCCCAAGAGCAGGCCTCACGGTCGCTCGAGTTGATTCTCGGGCGCTATCCGGCGACGGAGTTGCAGGCGGCCGACGCGTTCCCGGCGCTACCCGGACCCGTGCCTGTCGGCATGCCGCTGGACATGCTTGAGCGCCGTCCTGACATGATTGCCGCGGAGCGGCGTGTAGCGGCTGCCTTTGATCGTGTCGGCGAAGCCAAGGCGGCACGGCTGCCGCAGCTCTCTCTCACCGCCGGGCTCGGCGTACTCAGCAGCAGTGTGCTGGAATTTAAAGACGATTACGAGAATCCCGCCTTCGGTGTCGGCGGCGGGCTGCTCGCGCCGGTCTACCAGGGGGGGCAGCTGAAGGCCCAGGTGGCCGTTCGCACGGCCGAGCAAGACGAGGCGCTGGCCCGCTACGCCAGCCAGGCGCTGATCGCCATCGGTGACGTCGAGAACGCGTTGGGCGCATCCCGGTTGCTGGCGGAGCGGATCGAACTGCTCACCCAGACGCTGGCCGATCAGCAGCGCGCGTTCGAATCGGATCTGGCGGCTTATCGCGCCGGGCGGCAGGATCTTCGCCCCGTCCTGCAGCAGCAAATGCAGGTACAGTCGGCGAGCATGGCGCTACTGGGTGTGCAGAGCGAGCAACTGGTCCAGCGGGTCAACCTGCACCTCGCGCTCGGCGGCAGCTTCGCGGAACCGATGGTTCTGGCCGCGGCGGGACCCGAACAATGAGTACGCAACCCGTAGATTACAATCGGCGCCGGGCACGGCAGGAGTGGGCTTTGTGAAAGAAACAACAACGACTATGAATCCGGCTGCGACGGACCATTTGCCGGTCTTCGTTACGCAGCCCGGCGATACGGACGCGCTGTTGGTGGGCACTGCGATCTTCCTGTTGGTTTTTATTATCGGCATCGGGCTTATCTACTGGAGACTGCATGCGCTGCCCGAACAGCTGGCGCACCGGGGTGAAAAGATTCAGTACCAGTTCGTGTCCGTGCTGGGGCTGCTCGCGCTCTTTACGCACAACCATGCCTTCTGGGTCGCAGGGCTGCTGCTCGCATTTGTGAAACTACCGGAATTCTCGACCCCGCTCACCACCATGGCACGGTCGCTGAGCAAGATGGCCGGGCTGCCCGACCCCGGTGAGGCGCAGCAGGCACAGATACATGCAGGGGCAGCGGCGCATGTGCATTCGCCAGCCCCGGAACCCGGGTCCCCCGAGTTCCCCGACCCGCAAGCACCTCGCGAAGCGCAGGGAGGCTGAGCCATGCTGGAACTTATATTCTGCTCGATGCTTACAATCCTGCCCGATTACCTCTTCCGCCGCTACGCGCAGGGAAAACGTCTCGGGCATGAGATCACGTTCTTCTCCATCTGGTTCGAGCTGCGCTGGGGAATCACGCTCTGCCTTCTGCTCACAATCGGCCTGATCACCACGGTCTTCTACCTGCACCCCTCGACCATGGCTGCCAACTCCGTGTTCCGCACCGTCACCATCATGACGGAGGACATGGGACGGGTCGCCGAGGTCTATGTCGGCGTCAACGAGCGCGTGACAGCCGGCCAGCCCCTGTTCCGGATCGAGAGCGCCCGGCAGGAGGCGGAAGTCAAGACGGCAGAGGCCAAGGTTGCTCAGCTCCGGGCAGCTGAAGTCCGCGGCCGTGCCGACCTGGCCCGGGCCGAAGCCGACATCGCCCGGGCGCGGGCGAGTCTGCAGCAGGCACAGGACGAGTTCGACACACGTGCTGAGTTGTTTGACCTTAATTCCGACGCCATCGCCGAGCGTGACGTCGAAACGGCACAGATCAATGTTAAGGCTGAACAGGCTGCGCTCATCGCGGCCGAAGCGGCCCGCGACGCCGTCAAGGCGCAGCTCGAGGTAGATATTCCGGCGCAGATTGCGACGGCACAAAGCGAGCTCGAGCGGGCACTGGTCCTGCTGGACCGGACGCTGATCAAAGCCGGCACCGACGGCGTCCTCCAGCAGTTCGCGCTCCGCCCGGGCGACATCCTCAACCCGATGCTGCGGCCCGCCGGCATCCTCGTTCCGGATGCTCGGGTGGAAGGCCTGCTCGCCGGGTTCAGCCAGATCGAGGCGCGCGTCATCAAGCCAGGCATGATCGGCGAGGTGGCGTGCATCGCCAAGCCCTGGCAGATCGTTCCCATGGTCGTGACCCAGGTTCAGGACGTGGTCGCCTCGGGGCAGATACGACAGACTGATCAGCTCATCGGCGTCGAGCAGGTGGCCAAGCCCGGCAGCATTACTGTCCTGATGGAGCCTTTATACGAGGGTGCACTCGACGATCTGCCACGCGGCAGCACCTGCATCGCGAACCTGTACACGAGCTTCCACGAGGCGATGCAGGCGCCCGGGGTCGGCGGGCTGGAGTCCTTTGGTTTGCATGCCCTCGGTGCGGTCGGGCTCGTCCATGCGCTGATCCTGCGCATCCAGGCAGTGCTCATGCCCTTCAAGGTGCTGGTCTTTTCCGGCCACTAGTTGTGATCTCTCACCAGGTTGTTCACTCGGGGCTTATCCGGAGAATTGGAGGTGCGACCTTGTACCTGTTGCTCCCACACCCGCAATATTGATAAATCAAACGGGTAATTTTCCGAGTTACATGGGACCTCTTACGGGTATTTGTTGGTCCTGCTGTCAGCTTCAACTGGTAGGCCATACATCTGATGTCGCTGCTCTCAGTGGATGTTGTCCAGAACCGAACCTTCCGGAATTGGCCGCCCCAGGGTGAATTGCAGTTCCCAGCTGTCGCTGTCCACGTAACCCAGTGACAGGATGAAGGGGCCCACCGGTGTTCGTCCATTGAGCGAACCCGCGATGCCGTAGACCGTACCAAAGCGCTCACCCGGCTGCAAAATTTCATTACGCCCACTGGTGCGTCCTGCCTGTAGCCGCAACCCAGCATACAGCGCCTGGCCAAATAGCGGCTGTATATCGGCCAGCTTCCACAGGTAGCTGGTGCCGGCTGACCAGTAACTGGAGCCCCTCAGTTCATCAAAGCGCAGGCCGGGAAACGAGCGTATTCCGCCGAGCCGGAAATCGCGGGCCGGGGGCTGGTCGCCAGCCAGCTCCGTGCCGCCGCCAAGGATCACGCTGAACGAGTCGCCGCGCCGCGCCGGAAACGATTTGGTGAACACACCTTCTGCAAGATCGTAGCTCTGCTCACCGCCCAGCCACGATCCGGAATGCACGTAGCGCAGGTAAACCAGGCTGCCGCGGGTGGGCAGGCCGATGTCATCCCGCGTGTCATAGGCGAGGTTGATGAACAGCCGGGAATCCCGCTCCCAGGCTTGCTCGGGCAGTACCAGCGAACCCGTGTTCCGTTCCGTCTTCATCTTGCCTTCGCGAAGGCCTGCGCTGATCTGGGCCTTGGTGCCGATGTTGGCGCCTACCGCCAACTCAAAGTAAATGTCCTTGACGAAATATCTCGCCACCTGTTCGGACTCGACGAAAACCCCCTGCAGATTGCTGTCATAGCGTACTGCCGGCCGCACGAAGAACGTTTGTGCGGCATCCAGTGGCTGGTAAAATTCCGTGGACAGTTGGGCCTGGTGCCCGATCTGCAGGGTGTTATTCCAGCGCCCCCCCCGCTCGCCTACCCAATAGCGGCTGTAGTCGGCGCGCAGGATGGCAAGAATCTCTCCAGAGCCTTCGGAGGAAAGCCCAAGGTCAAAGCGCAGGAAATTGGGCCCCCAGGATTTTTCAATGGGTGCGATCTCCATCACCCGCGCCTCGGGCGGCCCGGTGAGCTGGTGTTCGATGCGTTCGAAGTCCCCCAGCGCGTAAAGCCGGTCGGTGTCTTCCTTGATCTCCTTGCTGTCTACATCGGCGCCGGGCTTCAGGTTTTGCAGGTGTGCCTCCACGTAGGCCGGGCTGACCTGCTGCAGGCCCTTGATGTGTACCTCTGCCAGGTGAACCGGCTTCGCTTCGGCAGACGTAACCGAATCACGCCAGGCCAGGTAGTCATTTTCCTTCAGCGAGAAGCGGCGCAGCTCATCCATACGGGCCTCCGCAGCCTGGCGGCCGAGCACTATCGCATCGGTAACGCGCTGGAAATCGCTGGTGCCAATGTCACCCATGGGAACCTCGATGCCGACATCGGCAGCGGTCAGTGTTTCGATCTGCTCTCGCTCATTGGCCTTGATCATCACGTCGGTGGAGCGGGAGATCAGGGCCAGGGCCGAGTCGAGATCCGCGGCTACAGGTGCGGGCGTACTCAGCCATACGGCAATGATCACATCGGCGCAAAGATCGCGGGCAATGTCTACGGGCAGGTTCCGCACCATGCCGCCGTCTGAAAGTACCTTCTGGCCGATGACTACAGGCGAAAAGGCACCGGGGATAGCCATGCTGGCGCGCATAGCCACTGAGAGGTCGCCGCTGTCGAGCACGACCATGCTGCCGCTGACCATGTCTGTGGCTACGGCGCGAAACGGGATGGGCAGGTTGTCGAAATCCCGCTGGAAGCGGGCATTGGTGATCAACTGGCGGATGAGGTCTTCAATATCCTGGGTTTTCAATATGCCGCCGGGCACGACGACCTTGCCATTCCTGATTCCCAGTTCAAGTGAGTTGCTGTAAGTCGACCCTTCCAGTTTGCGCTCTATGGGTGTGCGGTCGCGCAGTCCGGCCTTCCCCACGGTTTTTGACCAGTCGATCGCGGTCACGGCGGATTCGATGTCCTCTGCCGGCATGCCCGAAGCGAACGTGCCGCCCACCAGGGCGCCCATGCTGGTCCCGGCCACGCAATCAATCGGAACGCGCAGCTCATCAAGCACACGCAACACACCGATGTGTGCAGCGCCTTTTGCCCCGCCACCTCCCAGCACCAGGCCAATCCGCGGCCTGGGATGCTCATTGGCATCGGCTGCCAGCACGGGTTGCAGCGGCCCCAGGGCAATTAGTAACAGCAGCAGAATGCGGCTGATGCATTCCATATGTGTCGCTCTCCTTTCGCGCTGAATATGCCGATACTACAGCTTTACCCGGAAATTTTCGGCCATCGACTGGTAATTTTTCGGATGGTGGAAAGTTGCGCACAGGCGTTTACTCCCGTGTAGCGATTATCCCGCACCCCAGAGGTGCAAACCGGGCAGCAAGCAGGGGGCATGGCACCACATAACTCTACCTGTGCCTTACTGGCGGATCGCCACACTGTACTCAGCGAAAGAGTGCGGGATCTGCTAGAGGCGGATTTCAAAACCGTCTATGTGGTGGCCGATGCACCCTCTTTGCAGGAGGGTGCGAAACACCTCGCACCCGCGGTGATCGTTCTTGATCTGTCACTTGTGGGGCGGGAGTCAGCAAATCTGCTGAAGCAAATCAGCGAGCTGTCTCCCTCTTCAAAGGTGATTGCTTTATCCGTTCACGACGACCCCGCTGTTGCACAAATGGCGCTGGCTTCGGGCGCGCTGGGCGTGGTGCTCAAGCGATCCATTGGCAGCGATCTGCATCCTGCCATCAGCGCTGTATTCCGTGGCGAACAATATGTTTCATCGGGCTTTAAATTGTCCAGGCCGGACAGTTGAGGTGTCTCAGATTTCGTGAGCGCCGCTTTCCAGTGCGAAGCGGATCAATTCTGCGTTACTCGTGACACCCAGGGTTTCCATCATAGAGTACTTGTGAAACTCGACGGTGCGCGGAGAAATGTCGAGGCGCGCCGCGATCGCTTTGGCCGAGTGCCCGTCAACCAGCAAGCGCAGGATTTCACGCTGGCGCAAGGTCAGCTTGCGGATGGGATGTTCTTCCAGGCCATCGCCTGAACGCATCGCTTGAAGTAATTCTCCTGCGATGGCCGGGGAGACAAAGGTCTGGCCGGCAACCGCTGCACGCACCGCCAGGATCAGCTCTTCCGCAGCGGAGTGTTTCAGCACATAACCCAGGGCGCCGGCATCCATAGCCTGGCGTGCGTAGGCGACATTGTGGTGCATGGTCAGGAATACGACACGCACTCCAGGATCGCTTTTCTTCAGTTCCTCCAGCGCTTCAATACCGTTGAGTTCCGGCATGCTGATGTCGGAGATGATGACATCCGGCCGGAGTTCCTTCGCAGTGGTCAGCAGAGCGCGGCCATTCTCGACCACGCCAACCAGGTCGAATTCGGGTGAGAGCAGGCTCACCAGTCCCTGTGCCACGATACGGTGGTCATCGGCCAGCAGAACACGTGCCCGCTTCATCTGGCAGACGCCTCAAACGGCACTGAGGCTATGATCCGTGTACCTCGTCCTTCCTGGCTTTTAATTTCTAGTTTCCCGTGTGCCAAAGCGATTCGCTCCTGCATGCTGGACAGGCCGAGGCTCGTGCTGCCAATTTTGCCAGTGCAATCAAATCCCGCTCCATTATCGTAAACATCCAGGTGCAGCTCGTCGCCTGCGCAGTGCAGGGAAATTTCGATTCTGTCTGCCTGTGCGTGTCGAATGGCATTATTGAGTGCTTCCTGCGCGATCCGGTAAATGCACAATATCGCATCCCTGGGTAAATCATCCGCTATTTCACCAAAATTGCGGATGATCTCAGCGCTGGTGCGACGACGCAGGCGATCACATTCCGCGTTCAGTGCCGCAGTAAGGCCCAGGTCTTCCACCAGCGATG